>NZ_DASWWZ010000294.1:0-10476 GCF_036405755.1 Schlesneria sp. | reverse complement strand
CATCCGGCCGAGGCGCGCATCAGTTCTGTGTCGTAAAGAACAGCATCCGTCTGCTCTGGACCGACGCGGACAACAATCCCCTTGTAGACGGTACCGCCCGGGCCGGTAATTGATCCGCTGAAGAAGGGGCCAGTATCCATCTGGCCAAAACGATCATCGCGTGAATCTTCCTCGGTCCACCGAAAGCCGAGTGCGTCTTCACCCCAATGTCCTTCAATTCGATCCTTTTTTTTTGACGGGGAACCGGCGGCAGCGGCAGCCTGAGTCACAGAGGCCGTGCTCTTGCCGGTGGCGTCGTCAAAATGCTTTTCGTCCTTCAATTCATCGAAATGCCAAAGCCCCAGGGTCGTCTCGTCGACTTCAAAGGGGCCGGAAGGGGAGGCCTCAAACGTCCGAACGCCGCGTGAAATACGTACCTCATCAATCAGACCACTGCATCCGATCCCCTGATCGACGAGGCTGCCGATCGCCAGTCCTCCAGGGACGGTTTGCCTGTCAGTGCGCTGGACTGGCTGGCTGGCAACTTGCCTGGCATCGACAAACAATCGAATGCGATCCGCTTCCAGGACCATCGCCACATGATGCCATTTCCCGTCGCAGATATTGGCAGTGGAATGGCAGTGGTCAGGAGTAAACCCGGGCGTGTAAACCGTCAGATGACCATTACCGGCCATCGAGAAGAGTTCCCAATGCGTCCCTGACGACTTGTCTTCGTGCGCAACCAGGATGTTGTAGGGGCCCTTGTCCGTCAGTTGTGTCCAGCATTCGACGGTCAGGGGAAACTGCCGAAAACCTTCTTGCGCGGCGACAGAGACACCGCCTCCCGCGGCATTGAAAGCGCGTCCAAATTTGCCTGCCGTCAGTCGGTCGGCGGGGGTGACTCGGGGGAGTGCGGCTTGTGGCACCGGGACGGGAGTTCGCGGGACAGGTTTGGGACCTGCCGGTTTGCCGGCGAGTTGCGGTTTCAACCAATGGAGACCATCCAGGTTGTCGTGCAATCGTTCTTCCGCATCATCGTCGGTATGTCCCAGGATGCCGATCGGACCTTTGTACCCGCTGTCCCGAATTACCTTCAGAAGTGCGAGGTCCAGATCACCCTGACCCAGTTGGATAATCTTCTGCCCCTTTTTATCCCCGTCGATCACCATTCCGTTGAGGTTTAACGTGTAGAGATACGGCAGCATTGCCTTCAGAAGCTGGGGAAAGCGATCAAGGTGCTCATGTCCGTGGTGCTGGTTGTAAACGATTCCGACATTGGGAAGTTCCAGTTCTTTGATGATCGCGATTTGATTCTCGGGCTGTCCGAACCAGCCGCCGTGATTGTACAGAGCAACCTTGCAGCCAGCCTGTTCAGCCGCCAGTGCGATTGGCCGAATCCGGGCTGCTTCGTCGATGACTCGCTGACGCTGCTCCTGGGGGGTTGCGGTGGGGCCCCCCCCTCCGGTGACCCAAAGCTGCGGGGTGACTTTGTGCTTCTTGAAGACTTCGAGCGTCATTTTCGCTTCGTCGTTCAAGACGGTGGGAAACCACCAGGCTGTCAGTTCGACGTTGTGCCGTTTCAAGGCTTCGATTTCTGCATCGAACGTCGGAATATGCTCGGCACGATAGTCGTACGCGAACTTCGAAAAGCCGAGCTTCTCGAGCATGGCCGCACGGTCTTCGGGACCGCGTTTCTTAGAATCGAAGGGAACGATGCACCAGGCAACGAGATTCTCATCGCGGAACAGGTCGTCGGCTGCGTGTACTACTGAAACCGGTGAAAGGACCAGCGAGGCCAGATAAAGAAATACAATCAGGGGCCGTTTCAGCATTTTTGGCACTCTCTCTGTGGCGTGATTCGAGTCTGAAACGCATGTTAATGAACCTATGCGATTCCGCCAGTGGATCGAGGCAAATCTGCTCTGGATCAGGTTTGTTCCCGCTGCTGATTTCCTCCACGGGGGACTCGGGAAGCGAGCAGCCAGGAAACGGCCGAGATTGCCTGCAAGCGAGGTCAAAAAATTAAACCTCGCTTGGAACCTGCTGATTAATCTTGTCGCGGAGCCGTTTCCGCGGGGCTGTCCTTGAGGCGAACGGGCAGCTGTACTTCGGAGTATTGCTTGCTGTCCGATACGAAAGGACTGTTATGACTCATCACTCGCAGGGGGCCACACGATTCATACTCGTCCTGATGTGCGAGCAGCCACGTATCGAGGTGACGTCTGGCCTCTGAGACTCGATCCCGATTTGCGGTACCACGGATTCCGATACTGATGACCGTCTGAGCGGGAATATCGACCACTTCAACCTTGTCAGCGGGGCCGAGGCTGCCTTGCTCGGTGGTGCGATAAAGGAAAGACATGGACGTCTTCTTGGTCGCTTTTTCGTTACTCGCATAGGTCACCTCGACCGGAGCAGTCATTGCAATATCGCGCTCCTTGATGTGATTGAACAAAGTCCAGAAAGCCCGTCCTTCAATCAGCGTCATCTCGGTTTTCGCGAGTCGATATTTGGGGTACTGCTGCAGACGGATCTCACCAACTGGTGTCAGTTCCGGGAATCCCTCAGGTCGGGGGGCTTCCTCTTGAGGTTCGAACCGTAAAATGTCGCGTGCTTCTTTGATGGCGGTCCGCCATTGTTTGACAAATTTCTTGGAATCCGACTCCTTCGACGTGGCCGTTTTTGTGAATGACTCTGCCAGGACCACATTCGCCGGTGCCGCGTTCATCGCTTCCAACGCCGCGGCTTGCAAGTGCGCGAGCTCTTTCACCGGGTCACGCAGTGATTCCGCCGTGCTCAATGCCGCATCCAATTTGTCGGCGACCTCGACCGGAGTCATGGCTCGATCCTCCCCGTGACCGGTCTGCGAGGAATACAAGAACGAAGCGGTGCAAAATGCAATCAGGCAAGCCATTGCTCTTGATTGTGTCATCATAGTCGATCCTGAATCCATCTTAGTTTGTTGAGGTGATTGCACATCATTGAACCCGAGGAATCCTGTCCAGCGGGTTGCTGAAACGGGCGCCAGACTTGTCTCTCAGCGGACCTTAATCATGTCGTCGGCAACAATCTGCACCGATGCCGCAGCTACTTGACTTCAGCCAGCAGCGGCAATCGTTCGCGTGACGAAACCACAACACCGCCCGGCTTCTCGATCGTCACCGCGAAGAGATAGGCTTCTTGAACCCTGAGCTTCGCATGAATAGTAACGATCGCCTCCTGTTCGGACGAAATGTCGAAAACACCGCCATCGATGGGAGTCTTGTCGTCCTGATTCTTGTCAAAGATCCACAACTGATACTGTTCCCGAGTGGGATCATTAACGGGCAGGCCACGGAAACGCATGAATCCGGACTGCTCTGATGGACTCCAGACGACGTCGCCAGCCGCGTTCGCGATCTCTGTGGGACCGGGCGCCCAGTCCACCTGGACAACATCGTCGATGGTCGAAATCAGTTTCAAACGTTGCTGTGACAAGTCCAGCGCGGTGGAAGGATCGAGTGGATCCAGCTTCGACGTGAAGAGTGTCAGCATTGTGATGACCATGCACGCTGCTGCAACCAGCCACGGAAGCTTACTGGACCGGGGCGAACTGGTTTTAGTTGGTTCTGACGGACGGGTCGGCACGGTGACAGGACCGCCCAGTTCCTCAATGGCCCGCGATCTGATTGCCTTGCGAAGATGGTCTGGCAGCGGCATTGACGTTGAATCCGACCATACGAGATCAAGTGATGCAACCACCTGCTCGAAGTGATGCAACTGTTCGACAGGGGACTGCTCTGCCAGTCTATCAAATTCCGTTTGTTCGTCTGGCGAGAGTCCGAACAATAACCGCGTGATTTGCAGTTCTTCCCAACGATCGTTGTCCCCGTTTGCGGGATTGTTCATAGGGGCACCCCCCCTTCCACACCAAGCTGGCGACCAAACTGCATGCAGTTACGCAGCTGAACCAGGGCGCGGCGAATCAAGGATTTCACCGTACCCAACGGGACGCCAGTCCGCTCTGCAATTCGCGATTGAGTTAGACCGTGATAAATAGAAAGTTCCAGTACTTCGCGTTCGTTCTGGCGAAGTTTTTCGAGGCAGGCCGTTGCCCGTGTTCCGTCTTCTGCGAGTTCAAGCCTGGAGACCGGCTTAGGAGCGGGAAGGTCAATCTCCGCCTCTTGAATGGATTGTGGCTCGGGATTCCGACGAATCTTTCGCAGCCGATCAATCAATCGTCGTCGCGCGAGGACGGAAATGTAGGTTGCCTCCGTGCCAAGTTCTTCGCGAAACCGTCCCGCATTACGCCACAAATCCACAAAGATTTCCTGGACGGCGTCTTCAGCGTCAGCAGTCGAAGGTGACAGTCTGCAGGCAAGTGACCAGACAAGACCACCATATCGGTCGATGCATTCATCGATCGCATTCGTCTCACCCTGCGCTACACGGGGAAGTATCGGCGCTTGCAATTCAATCTCTCCTGTTTTCATCAACGTAGCGAGGCCGGCATCGCTGCCGACCTCGCAGACACTCGATTGTCCGTCAGTAGGGACCTATTTGGGGATGATCACTGTGTCGATCACGTGAATCACGCCGTTGCTGGTTTCGATGTCCGTCTTGACCACATTGGCACCGTCTACCATTACTTTGCCATCTTTGACCACAATTTTCACTGATGAGCCCTGGGCGGTTTTCGCGTTCGAAAGCTTAACGACGTCCTTGGCCAGCACTTTGCCGGGAACAACATGGTAGGTGAGGATCGAGGCCAGCTTCTTTTTGTTCTCTGGCTTGAGCAGCGATTCCAGTGTTTCCTTCGGCAGCTTAGCGAAAGCTTCATCGGTTGGGGCGAAGACGGTGAAGGGACCCTTCCCCTTCAGGGTATCAACGAGGTCGGCGGCCGTCAGTGCGGCGGCCAGCGTCTTGAAACTGCCTGCGGCAACGGCGGTGTCGACGATATCTTTGGCTTTGTCTTCTGCACTCAGAAGACCGCTGAAGCTTGTGACCAAAGCCAGTACGAGCATGCGAACTGAAAACGACTTCATTGAGAAACCTTCATCTAAATTTTGACTGAACGTTTCTGAGGTGAAACGCCTGGGGATTGTTAAGAGTTTGTCGCGACGTTCTTGAGTGAGCTGCTCAGACCTGTTTTCGCTGCCGCGGCAGAATCGGATGCAAAAAAGTCGCAGGTTTTTCTGAGAATCGTTGGCAGTCCAGTTTCCCTGCAAGATCGCTGCGTCCTGATGCCAGGCCAATGAAGTCAGCGGCGCTGGAGTTGACTTGCTGTCAATGCATCGCTCTGGCGGCGTCCAGGAACACCGGACGGAATCCACCCGCAGCGTTCGGATTGTCGCACCCGAGCGAGATGATCACGTCGTTCAAACGTGCTTCGTTCTCAAGTTTTGAGAAGCGGCCAATCGCGACCGATCCGGGGAAAGGAGACGAGCCGGGCTGCTGCTGAGGGAACCCTGGACATCGCCGACGGAACGGACTTTTGTCCCGTTTTGAAGGAAGGGGATTGAGCTGTCCTGGATGACCCTGGATGCGTGCCGATGAAGTTTCAATTGACTTTGCCGGAGTTCATCCAGGTGATCGAGAGCTGCAGCGAGGTGGCGATCGTGACCCAGATGAAATAGGGGATCTGCGCAAATGCGACCCAGCGGTAGTGCCTCCAGACGGCAACCATGCACCAGATGAGGGTCAGCCAGACGATGAGAATGTCGACGGCAGCCAGTGGCAGGTTTCGCATTCCGAACTGAATCGGTGTGAAGATCAGATTGGCGACCAGATTGATCGCGAAGGGAATGGCAACGGACACCGGAATCTTTTTTCGCACGGCCTGCACGAAGACGAATCCAAAACTGATTGCGATGATCGGATAGAGAATCCGCCAGATGAGTCCGATCGTGGCGGGCGCAGGCGTCCAGGTTGGCTTTGCGAGTGAGTTGTACCATTCAAGCCAGGACATCGTACGAATCCCTTTTCTCAAATTTGCTCTCAGCGATGATGCTTGCCTGTTTGGCTTTGCGTCTCGCCGAGGCAGGCCATGAAGCTGAGAGTAAGATGTGACGGAGGAACATCCGAGTCAATGCCGCCGTCAAGATGTTCACCCGCTGGGACTGCGGCGATGCGGGGTCAAGCGAGGAACGTTTATCAGGCTCGATCCGCGGCGTGGGTCAAGTTCACCTGCTGTGGTCTGCGGTGCGTGACTTGGGCATGCCTGCCGTAAGGATCTCGGTGATACGCGTTGAGCTGAATCGGGCTGGGGAAGAACGCTCGCCCGTCGGCAGCAAAATCGGCGGACTGACTGCGTGAGTAGTCCGTTCAACTGCGCCACGACACGGTGGGGCGTTTGGAACGAGAACTTTAGACGATCAAGGAGAACTTCATCGATGGGTGTCGCCCACGGGCGCACGCCATTTGTGATCGCAGTCGATCGATGCCGCTCAGATTGGTGCTCGCCGTCGTGCAGCGCGCCGTCCAGAATCAGTTCGCTACGACTTCGGTGGGGGTGATCTTGAGGGTCTTCGCCGTGCTTCGGGACTTAGGGAGATCGACTTGCCCTTTCAGAATCACAGTCCTGGACTCAAGCGAATCCAACTTCTTCAACAGCTTAGCGTTGTCTGGAGGAGTGATTGTCAGGGTAAAATCGTCCGTCTTCAACTTGAGAGTCGACTTCGTTTTTTCCACGGTTCCCCGCACTGTGATCGCGACGGCATCTTCCTTGATCTTCGGATCCCGCGCGGTCAACGAATTGACAGAGACGACCCAGCGACCGGGACGCTCAGGGGTGTTCAAGTACTGCAGCGTCCCCGTGGCCGTCACCAGTTTATGGTGATTGGCTTCTGCGAAATCCTTCAATTGGGGATCCGAAATCAGTAATTCCCACGAAAACCCCCCCAGGGAGAGATTCGTTCCCGTGGTTTCCCCCCCCACGGCAACCATACCGCAGCGCAACTTACCGTGACAGATCACCTCTGCAATGGACTCTGTCGCGTACAGCGAGACGCGCCCGGCGGCAATCGCAAGAATGCCGAGGACAAGTAGCGAAGCGGTGACCCATCTGGACATAGCTGATCCCCGATGCGGGAGGTAAGGTTTAATTCGTCTCATCGTAATCTGGCGGGATCGACCTTCATCCGATTTTCGACCAATCGACGGGCGATGGGGGTATTCGGTGACGGTTCGTTCGAAGATCCCTTTGATAGGAATGATATGTCCAGCACTCCGCCGCTCACCTTGGCCGGGGGAAGATCACCCCACAGACCTTTCAAAGCAGGTACAGGTCGGGCATTCGCGTAAATCAGATCTCTCACCGTCGTCATTTGAGCTCGATCCTGAACCGGATTGGCGAATGTCTTGGCCCAGACCAGTGCCGCGGCGCCGGCGACGTGAGGGGCTGCCATGGAGGTCCCGTCGTACTGAGCGTACTGATTATTCCGGACCGTGCTGACAATCGCCACGCCAGGGGCACCGATATCGACGGTCTTGGAGCCGTAGTGACTGAAGGAGCCACGGTTATTGTTCACGTCGATGGCCCCTACGGTGATGATGTTCGAACTGGAGCACGCAGCGGGATAGTAAGGCGAGCGATCGTTGTTGTTACCGTTACCGGGTGAGTTTCCCGCGGCAGCGACGAACAGGACGCCACGACGTTCCGCGCGGGCGATCGCTTCTTCCAGTGCCGGGACACTGCTGGGACCAGCCCAACTGTTCGAGATAATGTGGGCTCCGTTGGCGACGGCCCAGTCGATCGCTTTGACGGCGTCGGACGTGTTCCCGCTGCCGTCAGGTCCGATAAACCGCAGCGCCATGATCTGGGTTTTCCAGCTGACACCGACGACGCCCACGCCATTGTTTCCAGCAGCAGCGATCGTTCCGGCACAGTGTGTTCCGTGATTCTGCTCGTCCATCGGATCGGCGTCGTCATCGAAGAAGTCGTAACCAAACTTCCCGTTCTTGGACCACATATTCGGGCGGAGATCAGGGTGGTTGTAGTCGACTCCGGAATCGATCACCGCAACGATGATGTTGGGAGACTCGCGGATCGTCGGCCAGACTTTGGATGCTCCGATATTCTCCATCCCCCAAAGATTTTTCAGGAGCGGATCGTTGGGCACGGTCGCGGCATACGCGGCGACGACAGATTGACCTTCGCCCGCTGGGGGGACGCTCACGACGTAATCCGGGGCCGCGTGCAGCACCGCTTCGTCCGCGATCAATGCTTCCACTGTTTCCGTGGTGATTTCGCTGTTGGGTTCGACGACAAGGAACGAACCATCTTCGTAGTCTTCGACAGTCGACAGTCCCGCCGCTTTCATCGTCTCTTCAGACGGCTTTTTGTCGGGGCTCTCGTAGTGAATCAGCAGTCGCTGTCCCTTGCGATGGACCTTGTCGCCATCCGGATCGAAGCTGACGGCCATCGACTGCATGGCCATCTTTTCCTCGGCGGGAACTTCGAAGACGGCCTTCCCCCGGCGATTGATCCCGCGGTACCGGGATTTGCAGTGCCGCAGAACGTCCAGTTCCGGAGCCAGCTTATGGTGCCGACTGGCTTTGGGACGCATCGCCCAGTGTTCGGCGTAGAGGCTGCCTGCCGGAAACAGAGCCAGTCCGCAGACCAGAGACCACAATGGGACAAACATTCGCCTGTTCATGAAACTCTCGCCAGTGACTTCCTTGTCCTTCGCACGGTGATTCGACGTTACGTCGAGCACTTCGATTGCTGACGGCGAGCGATGGGATTCACCGTCGGTCACTCGTTGAAGTGCACTTTGTGACGTTGGAGGGAGTCACTGATCAGCACCAGAGGCCGCAATGACGCGGATACTGTTCCCGATCACAAACGGTGTCAGTCTCCATTCTGACTCCGCACCGCCCCATCAACGTCCATCACATGAACCGCGAGCTGAAAGCTCCTGCCTGCAAGGGCGTATGTCATTTCTCAAAAATATTTAGACGAACCCCTGATTTTGGTAAAGATCAATCATGTCGCGACCGACGGTTGGACAGCGGCTTTCCGACCAGCGTTCTCCAAGCCTGATGGCGTGGAACTCTTGTTCAGAACCGCAGTCACCCATGTTTCTGCTGGGAATGTGTCCCCGAATCGCCGCCCCTTGCGCAGAGGCTGCAAGTTAGCTGGTTTACTTTAGCAGTCGCTTGGAGGCCTGTTTACGCCGGGGTGAGACAAAACGCGGATGCGGTTGGCGCCGCCTCGGTACAGCGAGGGGACATCCGCTGCGGCCGGCCTGTGGCTGAGACTAGGTCAGGCCGACTGGCTGCAAGGGGCACTTGGCGGCGACGAAGCTTTCGCGCCGGCTTTCCGTGTTGAACTCGACGGTGACAGTCCGCATTCGCGAAAAGCCGCTGACTTCGACGACCGTTCCCAGTCCATAGCGGGGGTGCCGTACCTGCATCCCCACGGCAAAACCCAGCGGCAGTGCGACTCCTTCGCGCGACCCAGATTCCAGGGCGGCTCCTGTGGTGAGATGAGGATTGATCGGTGGTTTGCGCTTGGTCGTCTTCCCTTTCTTGCGGCGAAAAGTCGTCGCGTAGTCCGGGTGCTGGACGGCAATCTCGTCATGATCATCCCCCGGATCAGGGTCGGGTTCGAAGCCATCAAAGGCAGAGGACTCGTCAGCGAACTCGATCTCATTGACACTGTGCTTCTCGACAAACAGTTCCTGAATAAAGTCGCTGGTAATCGTCGAGAGCGTTCGGCCATGCATTTCCCGGCGCAGCGTGTGCGTGAGAACCAATCGCTCCTGGGCGCGCGTGATTCCCACGAAGAGCAGGCGACGTTCTTCTTCCAGGGGCAATCGGTCGTTTTCCCGCAACGACCGTTCGTGAGGGATCAGGTTCTGTTCGACGCCGATCAGGTAGACGTTGGGAAATTCGAGTCCTTTGGCCGCGTGCAACGTCATCAGTGTCACCGCACCGCTGTCGTCACTGAGCGAGTCGACGTCCTGGACCAGACTGGCGGTTTCCAGAAATCCGCCCAGGGTTGCGACCTCTTCCGTCTCCGCCATCTGAGCGTCGTATAAGCTGGCGGAACTGAGCAGTTCATCGACGTTGGATTTCCGCTGGACGTCTTCTTCTTCGATGGAGCCTTCAAACTGGCGGTAGTAACCCGTTCGTTCCAGTACTGCCCGGACGATGGTCGACACGGGGCCGTGCTCCGGGGCCGATTCCGCAGATTTGTTCTCGATGTCGTCGAAGTTGAATTCGGTCGATCCTGCATCGTCCCCAAATGGGTTGGCGGCCAGTTGACTGAATTCATCGATCAGCGCGGCGAAGGCACGCAGTCCGACAGCAGCCTTTTTCGAGAGACCGGGAACGCGTTCCGAATGACGGGCCGCGTCGAGCAATTCCTGTCCCTCGGCATCGACCCACTGCAGAAAGCGGGTCAGTGAGCTTTTTCCCACACCGCGGGCAGGGGCATTGACGACCCGCAGGAAGGCGACCCGGTCGCGGGCATTCTCGATCAGCCGCAGATAGGCCAGCACGTCCTTGATTTCG
>NZ_DASWWZ010000293.1:0-8768 GCF_036405755.1 Schlesneria sp. | reverse complement strand
GCGGGAACATGGCCTGGACACTTTTTGCCGAGTGGCACCGACGGACTATGCGACGGTGACCCGCTGCTTTGAAGCAGGCTCAAGCGGCATCATGGCGGCT
The DNA here is from genome assembly GCF_036405755.1 of Schlesneria sp. Classification (NCBI taxonomy): domain Bacteria; kingdom Pseudomonadati; phylum Planctomycetota; class Planctomycetia; order Planctomycetales; family Planctomycetaceae; genus Schlesneria; species Schlesneria sp. The sequence goes on along the minus strand of NZ_DASWWZ010000293.1, from coordinate 8,668 downwards.
CAAATCTTCAGCGCTCAGCAAGCGGAAGAATTCGTGCGATGGGCCAAGTTTGCTCCTCGCGGATGGCGCGGATTGAACGCCGGGGGCTGGGATGCCAAGTTTTCCATGATTCCCGCCGCCGAGTTCACGCGCAAAGCCAACGAAGAAACCTTCGTCGCCATCCAGATCGAGACTCTGTCATCGCTGGAACAGTGCCGGGAAATTGCCGAGATCGACGGCGTCGATGCGCTCTTCGTCGGCCCCTCAGATCTCAGCCAGAGCCTCGGCGTCACCGGACAGTTCTTTCACGAAAAATGCCTGGAAGCGATCGATAAAGTCGCAATGGCCTGCCGCGAAGCTGGCAAACCCTGGGCGGCGGTCACATTCAATGCTCAGCATGCAGAGATGCTGCTCAGCAAAGGATGCAAAATGCTGTCTCCTACGAATGACATTCGCTTGGCGGTCGCAGGGGTTAACTCGGTGAAGAAAGATTTTGCTGAATTGTTCTCGAAATAGTTTCCGGACCGGCTGGCAGGGTGTGACCCAGCAAAACGGGGAATGATAACTGTCCCTCCCCCCCTTTCGAGATGTCCTGAAAAAGCCGATACAGTCTGCTGCCACGGCTGCAGCCCCGGCAATTCGGCGAATTATCCTCGCACTGGGATCGCCGCCGAACCTCCCGAGGAGACCGCGGGTCGGACATGGGTTGCCGGAAGCGTTAACATTGAAATTGAGCGTTGCGTCCCCCAGGGAATGTCTGGATGGCCGAGACGCTGCCCCTATTTTGCGGACAGGAAATTGCTGGTATGTCTGAATCTCGCCCTAGCACTCCCAAGATTTCGCCGATGTCGGTGCCCAAGTTTGCCGCGGCGAAAGGGCGCGAAAAGAAGCTGACTGTTTTGACAGCTTACGATTTTGCGTTCGCTCGGTTGTTCGATCAAGCCGGTGTCGATGCGATCCTGGTGGGCGATTCGTTGGGGATGGTGGTACAGGGGAAATCCTCCACAGTCCCTGTCACCCTCGATGAGATGATTTACCACGGCGAAATGGTCGTGCGAGCCACCTCTAGAGCTCTTGTCATCGTCGATCTCCCTTTTATGTCTTATCAGGTCAGCTCGACACAGGCGCTTGAAAATGCCGGACGAATTCTGAAAGAAACCGGAGCGGGAGCGGTCAAACTGGAAGGGGGCGTCCACCAGGCCGACACAATTCGTGCACTGGCCGCTGCCGATTTGCCCGTCATGGCACACGTCGGCATGCGTCCCCAGTCAGTCATGAAAATGGGGGGGATGTCTAAGGTACAGCGCAACGAGGAAGCCCTCCTGGCCGATGCCAAGGCTGCCGAAGATGCTGGTGCCTTCGGAGTTGTGCTGGAACTGATGCCGCAATCCGTTGCCGCACGCATTACCAGAGAACTCTCCATCCCGACCATCGGAATTGGTGCGGGACCCGATTGTGACGGACAGGTCCTGGTGTGCCATGACATGCTGGGGATGAATCAGCAGTTCCATCCCAAATTTTTGAAGCGCTACGCCGATCTTCAATCCGTGATTCTCGAGGCGACGACACGGTACTTGCAGGAAGTACGGGATGGCGAGTTTCCTGGTGCAGAACACACACACCAGTAATCCCAGACATACGCCCTCTGGCGCATGCAAGTTCCGTTTTCACGAAGGGGCATTTGCTTGAACTATGTACCCCCGCCACGATCCGAATGGTCAATTCCCGAAGATATCACGTACCTCAATCACGGCTCGTTCGGCCCCTCGCCCCGCGTCGTGCAAGAATGCCGTGAAGACTGGTCTCGACGGTTGGAACGCCAGCCGATGGATTTCTATCTCACGCAGATGGAACCGGCGCTCGATGAAGCCATGAGCGTGCTGGCACGATTCGTTGGGGCAGACGCCAGAGATATGGTGTTTGTTGATAATGCGACCGTGGGAATGAACGTGGTTGCCGCCAGCCTTCCTCTGCAGGCTGGCGACGAGGTTTTGCTGAATGATCATGAATACGGAGCCGTGTTTCGAATCTGGAGGCAACGATGCCAGCAGACAGGTGCCCGCGTTGTCACAGCGAAGCTCGGACTCGGATCAATCCCCGAGACCACGGCGGAAATCGCTTCCGGTCAGCAATATGGCAGCGATCCCGCTGCCGCCGTCGTGAAATCCATCTTCGACGCTGTTACCCCCCGGACCAGGCTGATTGTCGTCAGCCATGTGACTTCGCCCTCAGCCATTGTTCTTCCTGTCGCAGAGATCTGCCGTAAAGCACGCGCCCGCGGGATCCCAGTCTGCGTCGATGGCCCTCACGCCATCGCGATGCGTGACGTCAACCTGGGTGAACTCGACTGCGATTACTATTGCGCCAGCTTGCATAAGTGGCTCTGCGCGCCATTTGGTTCGGGATTCCTGTACGTGAAGCGCCAACACCAACGAAGCCTGACGTCGCCTGTGACGAGTTGGGGTCGAAGCTTGGGTGGCAGACCAGAACGGTGGCAGGACCAGTTGAACTGGCTCGGAACAAGGGACCCTGCTCCGAATCTCGCGGTGCCCGCAGCCATCAGATTTATGGAACAGGCGGGACTTGAGCAGTTTCGTCTCTGGACGCATCAATTGGCTGCGTCGGCTCGACAGAAAATGGAATCCCGCTGGGGACAGACAGCCTGGATTCCGGACTCGATTCAGTGGTATGCCTCGATGATCGCCATCCCTCTGAAAAATGACGGTTGGAAGAAGCCAAAGCCCAACGCCATGCATCCACTCCAACAACGTTTGCGTGAACGCTACAGGATCGAAATACCAGTCACAAATTGCTGCGACCAATCGTTCCTCAGGGTGTCTTGCCATCTCTATAACACAAACGACGACATCGACCGATTGATCGATGCCGTCGAGGAATGTCAGGGGCACGAGGCGAATCTCTGACCACCCAGGTTCACACAGTACTCGCGGGCACGATCAGCGACTGTGAACGTAAGCTCCCATATCCACCACCTGCGATTTTCGATTGACGTAGACGATATCGCGGGGGGCGAAGTTTCGGGTGCTCCCGCGACCAATCGCGTAGCTGTTTTTAGCGAGCCGAAAATCAAACTGGGCGGTTGACGGTGACCACTTCGTGAATACTTTTTCCGGTGACGTGTAGGGGATCGATCGCTGCCACGGCTGCCAGCTTTTCGTGAATGCCAGGTTTGAATCGAACAGCACTCCCTTCTCGGGAAGGGAATACGTCGTCGCGATATTGTTTCGGACGACGACATTCTTGTATTCCCCGAAGATACCTAGCCACGAATCGTGGTTCTTCGCCTGCGAGATAATGGTGTTGTTCAACACGGAAGAATTCTTCAGATTAAACAGGGAGAGGCCGTGGAATCCTGCGGCTCCGACCACATTATTCGTGACCGTTAAATTATCCCAGTCCCCCTGAAAGATCACGATTCCCTGCATATAGTCATCACCCTGACCGGTGGACACCGGAGGAATCAGCGGGTAAGCGCCGGTCGAAGCCAGGACGGTGTTTCCATCCACAATGACGTTCTTGGTATCGCGTTCATCCCACGCGGTATAACCTTGCATTCCGTCATGATGGTAACCATTGTTCCAAAGACCGTAATGATTTGTAATGCGGTTACGACTGATAATTGAATTGCTTGCGGTGAACTGAATTCCGTCATTCGCGAAATAGTCAACTGAATTGTTTGACACGTCCAGCGAATCGCCTGACACCGCGATCCCGTTCTCTACATTCGTGATAATATTCTTGCTGATGGTCGAATTCGTGAGCTTGTTCGTAAATATCGCGTGGGGGGCACTCAGCGTGGCCCAGTTGCGGGGACTCCACTTGCGGACGTCTGCTTGCGAGCGAAATTTATTCGCGTCAATGATCACCTCATTGGACTGCTGAATATTCAGAAGAACCTTACGGTCCCCAGCCTTGGGAATATTCTCAAATGTCACACCTCGCACGACCCATTTTTCACAGTTCGACATCGTCATCGTTTTGATGATGGGCGTCTGACTCGGACCTGCCTGAATCGTGATGAAGTCAGCATTGGTGTGCGATGGGCCCCAGATTCCAATGTCTCCATGATTACCCGACATCAGATAAATCAAATCACCCGGACCGACTTTCCCATTTGATCGAGCCCTGCCGTCGATCAAGTTTGCATCAATGATCGACTGAAGTGACCCCCACGGCTTTTTCGCCGATCCATCGCCCTTCGTCGTTGAGCCTTTTGAGGGGTCCGCGAAGAAAACTTTTCTTGGTGCGGCCGGCGTGGACGCGCCGGGACCTGCAATTGCACCTGAATTCACCAATGCGACAAGTGCCGCCATCAGAATGGTTGAGACCTGTCGCGTACGAGAACCCATTGGTCCAGTCTCCGTTCTAGTCAAAATTTACAGAGGCTTAAGATCAGACACTCCCCCATTCCAGGAGGAGTGTTTATGAATCGAAAATAAGATGGGCAGTAGAGGGGCATTCAGGCGGCTTACAAGCGCACGGAAAAGCACGCTCAAACGATAGTCCGTAGACTGCCGCTAATCACACGTTACGAAGTATGCCTGGAGACATCAATTGAGCCCGACATACCATCTGTTAGCGTGATGGACCGGAAGTCGGCGACAACACTCAAGTGATGATCTGATCCTGTCGGTTTTATTCACTTCCGGGCGGAAGCGAAATAATCGTGAGACTGGACCGTACACTTAATTTCAAAGCTAATTACAGGTGTTATGGATAAAGACTAAAACAATGTACTTATCTCAACTTCACCTGCGAACAATAGATTTGGACTATTTCCACGCGTCGATAAAATCAACGCTGACATTAGTGATTACTGCATTACAGCACGAATGGCTGTGTCGCATCGTCGGTCTTCTACTCGTTAATCAGGATTTGAGTCAAGACTGTTCGATACATATTTCAGTATCGCTGTCAAGTACTTGTCTAGTACACGACACCCCACCCTCGTGGAGCAAATCGGAGCAGAGTTGACACTCAGAGACGCGTTTCCCGGGAGGATTTCTCGGCCGAGCGAGGGACGTTCAGCCTCCGCGGAGTACCTTTCCTTGGAGAGATCTCGCCAAAATTCAGACTGGCAACACTCAAGCAAGTCTCCCCAAACGCCGGTGAAGCGAGCATGGCGCACTTGTTGCAAACGCCGTCCTGAAACAAACTTGTGATTTCCAGAGGAACTGAATCTGCCGAGGTGATCAACGCGCCCTGAGCGATCAGTGACGAGTTGGCGCGACAACCGCAGCCGGATGACGTCCATCGAAAGTCCGTGAGGAATCGCAGGCTAGAGCAGGCGTACCCGAAGTGAACCTGAATTGATCGTAACATTGAGGTGGGTGGGCGAAAACGCTTGAACCGAGTCTGCTCTCGTTCCGAGGGGACTTCGCCCATCCTCCCACAAACTACCCAACCTCTCCTGAAAAAGAGCACGCAACCTCTGAACGAACCTTCGGTCTCGCTAACCTGGAATAGATAGGAAGCCTGGAGGATGCCTTCGACTCTCGATTCAAGCCCCGTGCGAGGAAATCGGGGAACCTGAGCGTCCGACCTTCCAGCCAACAATTTAATTCTGATTCCTAAGCCAAATCCATCAAGATCCACCGATACAAAACTCTTGAAGTGGGGCGATTCGCCTCAGTTCTCAGCAATTTTCGCAAAAGTTTGTGGCGGACGTCCTCCGAAGCACAACATCTGCAGGCAAGAAATTCTTCCGAGATTGAAAAAACTTTTCCGCCAAGTTAGTAAAGAGTTTCCAACGCGTGCAGTGAGATCCATTCTTCATGCCATTCGCACCTTCTTTCGCCTGCTGGAATGGAAGTTGCTAACAACGCGAGACGCGATTCTATGTTTTTGAGAGCAAGCACTTTAGAGTCGCAGCGGCCTGGTTGAGGGGCCGAAATCACTAGACACCGTTGAACTAGGCGACCAGGACTTTTTATTGTGACGAGTTTTTCAGCGACTCAGTCACGGACGAGGCTAAGCTTGAGTAGACACAGGAACGACCGATATGAGCACTGACGTGCAATCGGTCCAGACGAGCGAGTTGCCATCCGTCACAGCCGCGAGATCAAACCGGAATGTAGCGCTGGATTTGCTTCGGATTGTCTCTGCTCTCGGAGTTGTCTGGTTCCACTGTAAGGGGCCGGGAAAATTCCTGGCTTATGCCGGTTTGCCTGCACTCATCGCGTTATCTTTGGGGCTTGCTACGGCGCCCGGTGCATCAGCGCCCTTCTCCCTGATGGTCGTGAAGCGTGCGAAGCGACTTCTGTTGCCATGGCTGTTCTGGTGCGCCGTCTACGGAGGCGCGAACCTGATCAAATCACAAGGGCTCAAAGAGATCTCCAGGCATCCCGCTAACGAATGGGCATTCCTGGCAGGCACATCACTTCACCTGTGGTATCTCCCCTTTGCCTTTCTCGTCACCTGTCTTGCGCGACCATTGCAGGCCTACATTTATTATTCGGAACGGACAGCGGGTGCGACGGCCGTGATGCTTGTGAGTGGCACGACCGCGATCTGCGCCTGGATTCTGGAGACGACCACGTTTCCCGCCCCTTTTGGACAGTGGGTATTCGGATTTCCCGCTGTCGCCGTGGGGCTTTCGCTCCCCCATTCGGGCGGCTTGTCCAGAAAGACATTACGCGTTGTCTCGCTTGTCCTCGCAGTTTCTATCGGGTGTCTTGCGACGCACTCACCTGCGTTTTATATCCCCTGCATCCTGGGAACAGCAGCAATCGGAGCGGCCTGGCTCGTCCACATCCCCGCCCTTGGCTGCATAAGCTGGCTAGCCGGGCTTAGCTTTGGGATCTATCTGGTCCATCCGTTCGTGCAATTTCTCACCTGTCGATTGACACCACTGCATGAAGGAGGACTACTTGCGATTCTGGTGATCCTGATTTCGATCGCGGTCACGGACGGCCTTAAACGAACTCCACTCAGACACTTCATGTGATTTCGGCCAGACGACACGCAATCCCAATTCTGCATCGCGTGGGCGTCACCGCCTGAGCTGTCCGTTGTTCTGCGTCGTCATCCACGGCAACGGTTGTCCCCTTTGCTTGTAACTGGCTCTGCTCACCAATCACTGATGCGAAGAGGTTTGTCAAAGATCGCTGTGAAGGCAGCGGTCAGTTTTTCATGCCGATCTCCAGGCGAACGGCGCAAATCAATGACCGTCTGGTTTTCGCAGGGTGGGCCACCAGCAAAACGAATTAGCAGTGCTTGTCTGGTCGGGTCTTTTGGATGCACAAATTGAATATCAGGAAACTTTGGCCGGATCAGGGCCGCTAATGCTTCCATGTGTTCCATAGGAACATCCAGTAACTTAACCGGTAACGGGCGAATCTGGATTCGACCCAGCATTTCTCGTGTGGTCTCTCCATGTAGGGGATGGCGCCACTCAGCAGCGACTTCGGCGAGCGGATCTAATACGAATCGACGATACGTCAATGCCGGGTGGGGCACGATCAGATTAGTCTCTTCGATTACGCTGCAGCCATAACTCAGCAGATCAAGATCAAGCGTCCGCGGACCCCAGTAGATGTCACGTACTCGTCCAAGCTGCGTTTCCACCGATTGCAGGGCGCAGAGCAGTTGACGGGCATTCAATCTGGTTTTCAGTCCGCAGATGGAATTCAGGAATTCGCTCCCTGATTGCGCTCCCATCGGTGCAGAACAATAAAGTCCCGAGCGTGGACCGAGTTCTATATGGCGGTGCAAGCTGAGAAGTGCCAGAGCGGCATCAAATGTGGCTTTGACGTCCCCAACATTCCCACCGAATGAGATCCAGCACTGCATTTGTGTGGGAGTTGACGGCTCCAATTCCCGGTGACGTAATTCAAGATTCGGTTGCAGACCACTCTGAACGAGCCCGTCCATGGCTCCTCCTAAGAGCGTGCAGGAACTTCATCTGACGTAAGCGTATTTACGATCATACCGTGAATCCAGGCCATACTCGAAGTTGAAGGAAGTCGATCGCTCGCCGAAGCCAAGCGTGCACAATCCTTTTCAACTAGAGCACTGGTGGCAAGTCGGTTCCACGAGTTTTTGTGGAAATGTCGGAGAGAAGATGGAAAAAACCTGGCGAAACCGGCTTTTTTGTTGCCAAAATTTCAAATTTGTTTACGCTGGCAGGCGTCGAGCGAGTTCAGTCGTTCGGTTCTTTAGCAATTCGGAGCCGTTAGTACGGTGGAGGAGGGTATCGTGAGCGGACTGGTTATGTTCGAACAAGTCAGTAGCCATGATGTCGATCCAGTAGAAGAAATGCGGATGCGCACCTGGGCCAGGCGACACTATGCGCCCGCCGAACAGCGAGATGGATCCTGGCATCCGATTGTCCTGGACGAGATGTTCCGGAAAGATCGCGAGGGACAAGTCAAACCCCGGTAGCGGCGACGGTGAGCCTTCGAGCGTGTCTCCAGCTAAAAGCTCAGCCCGCGACCAGATTGGTCAGCGGGCTTTCAGCCATGCGGGACTGCACATCCGTGTCGAAAGTTCAGAGCGGTTCAATTCCTCCCGAGTCATTAAACCGACCGCAACCTTCTCAACGTGGACTCTCCGTACTTACTTCTTTTGTGAGTCTCCAAGCTTCGAATTATTCACGCCGGTCTTCAGAACCTTACCCTGACCGGTTGATTGCGTACCGACGGCTTTATTGACACCGCTTGCAGGCAGG
>NZ_DASWWZ010000292.1:0-11953 GCF_036405755.1 Schlesneria sp. | reverse complement strand
ATCCAGTCACCGCAAAAAAGGAAAACGTCCGTGGCGGGTCGCGATGGGTATCGTTGGCCTGGTGGTGTTTGTTGCAGGAGCCTGGGGGGCGACGCATCTCTGGTCTGCGGCCGCCCTGGTAGAGAGTAACGACTCGATTGCCGATCTGGACGACATGAACTTTGGCAGTCCGGGGTTCAACAATCCCAAACGTTTTGAGGTGCAGCTCGCCAGCTCCAAAAAGCCGAGTCGTGGCGGTACAAAGCGGAAGAGCGGTCAAGAGACAGCCGAGAGCTCCGGTTCCAATGTTCAAAAACGGAGCTTTTCGGGAGTGTGGCTGACCGGTAAAATCGAGCCCATGGAATCCAACAGCGACTCAACTGTGCCCGAGCAGATCGCGGATAAGCCCGATGCTTCGGTCCAGCGGTGACGACGCGACCGCAAACGGAGAGGCAAGGACGCCGCAATGTACGAACGATACTGGAACCTCGAAAACGCTCCCTTCGATCATGACCGAAGGTCCGAGTCCTTCTACGCCGGTCGCCTTCATAAAGAAGCGATTGTGAAGCTGAACTATCTGACCGAGCATGGCAAAGGGGCTGCCGCACTGGTCGGTGCGAGTGGCACGGGCAAGACGCACGTACTGGAACTGGTTCGCCAGCAGGTTCCCAGCGGCGTTCCCGTGGTTCAGGTCGTGTACCCGCAGTTGGCACCCCATGAACTGGTGGCAATGATCACTCATGAGCTTGGTGGTGCCGAACTCAGCACATCCATGGGTGTACCCGGACTGGATGTCCTGCTGCGGTCATTCGGGCGTCGACTGCAGGAACTGACGGAAGCGGGGCGCTCTCCCGTGATCATGATCGATGACGCTCATTTGATCGAAGATCGCCGCGTGTTCCAGACATTGCATCAGTTGATGAACTTCCAGCAACCCGGTCGATCGAATTTCTCGCTCATCCTGTCGGGGCAGCCCGAACTGATCGGGACACTGCAGATGTCCAATCAGATCTCGGAACGGATCGCATTTCATTGTCTGCTGCAGGCACTGTCGGAAGAGGAAACGACCCAGTATATCCTGCGCCGGCTTCAGGCCGTCGGACGGGAAGAACCGATCTTTGATGACTCGGCACTGAGATGCATTTTTGAGCTCACAGGGGGAATTCCCCGACGGATTAACCGCCTTTGCGATTTTGCGTTGCTGGTCGGGTATGCCAACCAGATGCAGCAAATCACTGCTGATCAGATCGAAGGGGTCCATTCCGAAATCACCCGCTCGACGATCGCGGCGTGACCTCTGGCTCGGCCCGGAAGTGAGCGCGCAAAGAAGCACCTGAAGCCGCGAACCAAATCCGCGTGCGGGTGTCTCATCCCAGTCCCGACGGATGGGAGAGTGACAAGGCGACCGCCTGCAGGCGGGGACAATCCCGTTCGCGATGTCTCCTGTGACGTCGCGCGCAGGAGTATTGCATTCCCTCCGTCGCGTTGGCGCACGGCGGACTGCCACAGGCGAACAGCTCAGGTCTGCCCCAAGTGCGGGGCGCAGGCGCTCGTCGAAGCTGAAAAATGTTCCGCTTCCGGCGGCGGTATCGCGTATAATTGAATCACCATGTTTCCTTCCGATGCTGATGTTCTCGATGTAAGTCCTCGAATTCGCGTTTCGTGCCGCGAGTTCTCGTGGTCGACCGCGCGCAGTTCGGGGCCCGGAGGACAGAACGTCAACAAAGTGAACTCCAAAGTGATCATGCGATGGAGCTTTCAGTGTTCAGAATCGTTGCCCGCGGATGTGCGCGAACGGTTCATCGCCGCTTACCGCAGCAGGCTGACCACCGAAGGGGATTTCATTCTCAGCAGTGAGCGTTATCGCGATCAGCCGAAGAATGTCGCCGACTGTCTGGAGAAGCTGCACGCACTGCTGGCTTCCATCGCCATCGCCCCCAAGCCCCGTCGGCCGGTGAAACCGACAAAGGCGTCCAAACGCCGACGCGTGGCAGCGAAACGGGATCGATCCCTCGTCAAAGAGCGTCGCCGACCGCCCCGATTTGACGGCCCCTAATCGACTTTTTCTTGAGCCGACATCAGTTCATCGCGTCGCCGCTGCAGGCAAGCACGACCACCCAGTTCATAGTCCCGACAGATTTGAGGTCGGTATTCATAGTGCGAGCAGGCGCGCTGAATGGGGTCGAACCAGAGGCACCTCGCCTGCGGCTCCTGGCCACGGGTCAGCCCTGCAAAGTGTTCGTTGATTTCGTCGATGAGAGGCGCGGGGAGGTTTGGTGGTCGAAACGGATGGGGCGAGGGAAGCCCTGGACGAGAGGCATAGAGAACGACCGGCGATCCAATCCCTTCGCAGCACAACCCGCATCCCTCACACGATTCCGGAGGGAGTAATGGCAGCGGGATCATGACTTAATCCCAACGTAACGATGTTGGATGAGGAAGTAATACAGTGGAATCTTGATAATAACTTGTCGGCAGTCGCTTGACCAACTGCACAGGCCATTGAATAATCCGCGAGGCGGATGGAACCGTGTTGACTGGCAAGGAGGCCGTTGCATGTTACAGGCAGATTTGCAGGACGTCGGTTTTCGTTGGACGAAACCTACCTGGGAGCGAGCCGGAGACCGAACCTGGGTTTTAATTGTACCCAGTCAGTTTGCAGGGATGGATGAAGGAGGAGGCACGACAGATCCTCGCTTCGACCAGTCACAACGAATGTACGAAGTTTTCGAATTCGATGGGACCTGGTTCGATCAACTTCACGAAATGCAAATTGAGCGGATCCTGGTCAGCCCTCAGTGGCGTCGAGCACTGCGGTCGCCTTGAACCTATAAAACGGAATCGGGGGGAAGTGGATCAGCGTTGTGAGTTCATCAGCCTCTGATGATTCGCACGGTGGTCTCTTTCCTTGGATTTCCTTCTCGTCCGAAGGGACGTATCGTCGCGATGCAGGCTGTCATCGTTTCCTTTGACTCACTGGCCGCCACCTCGTTGGGGTGCTTCGGTAACGAGTGGATCGAGACGCCGAACTGGGATCGACTCGCCGCGACAGGGGCTGTTTTCGACAATCACTTCGTCGATACCGTGAGCTCTCTCGCAGGCCTCGCCTGGGCCACCGGTCGACCCGCGATGCGGGCGAATGACGCCAGTCCCTCGCCCTGCCTGGGGGCTCTGCTGCGAGCGAACGGGATTCGCTCGCGTCTGATTGCCGCCGGGGCGGTGCAGGATTGGCAGCGTCACTTTCAGTTTGACGGGATGCAGCACGTCGATGGCCGCGAAGGCTTCGATGCGAAGCCCGACCAGACACCGTTTGCCGAAGTCGTGAAGCAGGCAATCACAGAGAGAGCAGATGGCGAGGATGCGCACGCTCATGAGTTGCTGTGGCTGCACGCGCCCGGACCCGGTGCACCGCCCGAAGGGTTTGATGCCCTGTATTTCGAAGACTTCGACGAACGAGGGCAGCAGACGGCGGAACTGACGGATGCCGAGCGAGCGTGTCACCCGGCCGTTTACGCGGGGTCCGTCTCGCTGATGGATCATTGGCTGGGTGAGCTGCTGAAGCATCTCGATGAGCAGGCTTCCAGTGAGCCGATGCTTGTGATTGTCATGGCTGCGAAGGGGGCCATCTGGAAGCCCGTTCGCGCATCCCGCGCGAATGCATCGCAGTCGCTGGCAGAGGTGCTCGGCGATCAGGTTGCGCGGACCCCTCTCGTTTTGCGTGTGCAGCGGGATCCCCGGTTCGGTGATCTGATCTGCGTTCGATCGGATCGGCTGGTGCAAACCTGCGATCTGATACCGACGCTGCTCGACTGGTTTCAGGTTCCCCAGGATCCTTCCTCGATTCAGCTCGCCGGGCAAAGTTGGTTGCGTGAGGTGCTGGATGAGGTTCCACCTCGTGAAGATCTGGCATATGGAGACGGCGCCGACTTGGTCGCGGTGAGAACACCAGAATGGCTCTGCATTTCTCAGCGGCATGTTGGTCAGCAGGGTGATGAGCAGGGTAATGAATCTGTCGCGGAAGGTGCCTCTTCGCGCGTCGCGCTGTATGTTAAGCCTGAAGACTTGTGGGACATCAATGACATTTCTTCACAGCAGTCGGAAGTTGTCGCAGAGCTGCTGACTCGCCTGGGCAGGCCAAGCTGACGCCCACTCCGGCAGCGGCAACGTCAATCATCTGCTCCCGGTGGGGCTCGTTCAGGAGCCCGTTTCCACGCTTTTCAGTGTCTCTCCCCGGAAGTGCCCCGCTCGCGCGGCTCTGGTCAGAGATGCCGTGCGACGAGCGGGGTGATTGCCGGCCCTGCGTGGTTTAACGGGTAAGGCTGCGTCGGCGGTAATACCCCAGCGCGACGAGTCCGATGCCGAAGCCGGTCAATGTGCTGGGTTCGGGGACGGCTGACGTGGTTGAGAAGGTGAAGTCGTCGGCGGCCCAGTTTCCATTCAAGGGCTCGGGGTCTACGCGACTGATGCGATAGCCCGTGATGCCGACCAGGCTGAGGAAGCTGCTCGTGTCGAGTCGCACCATGGGGTCGGCAAGCCCGTTGCCGATGCCGTCGTTGGGGGCTGGCAGATTGCCTGTGTACGGGTTGGTATCGGGAAGGTTGATCGATTCAGAACCCAGATCGCCCCCCGCGCCGAATGCGGTCACGGTAACCGAGATGGCACCCCCTCCGTAGCCATAGTACTCAACGCGGCCAAACCAGGCCTCAAGCAGGACGCTGGTGGTGCTGATGAGGAGGTCGTTGTTGGGGGTGTTGCCGTTGATGAGGAAGTAGTCTCCGGAGTGTGGAATTCCGAAGGTTGGGTTCGGCGCCGCACCGCCGACCCGGTACTCGCTTCCCGCCACGCCGAAGTTGCTCGCGAAAGTGACACCATCGATTGTGCTGCTCCCTCCGTTGGCGTCCGCAAGCGACTGCTGCTGTGTGGTGGGGCCGAGCGTCGGAAGGTTGTCGAAGTCAATCGTGAAGATTCCTGCCGAGGCAGACTGCCCGCCGAAAAGTCCGAGGAGCGTCACGGCCGCAAGGAGATAGCTGGATCGAGGCAGGAGCTTCATGAAAGAGTCTTTCTGAAAGGGGCCTGGAGTCACGAGCATTTTTGCTTGCGCGCTAGGAGTCGCAATCAGCTCTTGAGGCGCATTTTACTGGATGATTGTTTTACATTGGTTTCGAAATGAGTCAATTCGCTGCGGTGTGTTGTGTTTTAGAATACGTTGTGGTTCGTAGTAAGACCTCGGTTCCTTTTCCACTTACTTAGAGAAATGCTCAAAAAGTTCCTCGGATTTCTGATCCCATCGATGCCGTTCAGTTTGAGCGAAAGATGAAGAGCACAGCCGGAACAGCGGGGCTGTGCCCATTTCGATGTCGGGCTGCATTTCTTGCCTGCTGGGCACCGAAATCGGTGACTCCTGGTGGTCGACCGTGGCGTCTGGCGGGCTCATAATGCCATAATCTTGCTCAAGTGGTTGCTTGGGTGATATCTGGATCAGGTTTACACGCGGTTCTTTCCGGGAAGTTGAGCTTTGTCGAAGTCGTTGCCTTTCACTGTTCAGAAGCCCGGAAAGACGATTGCAGTGATGCCCGCTTACAATGCGGCGCGGACTTTGGAGCGGACGGTTGCCGATATTCCGCCCGGGTCCGTTGATGAGATCATTCTCGTCGACGATTGCAGTTCGGATAACACCGTAGAGATTGCCGAGCGGCTGGGGCTGACCGTCATCCGCCATGAGAAGAACCTGGGTTACGGTGGCAACCAGAAGACTTGTTACCGACGAGCTCTCGACAACGGTGCTGACTACGTCGTGATGATTCACCCTGACTATCAATACGACAGTCGTGTGATTCCTGCAGCGATCGAGTTCATCCGGTTGGGGATCTGTGACTTCATCATGGGGTCGCGAATTCGGACGCGGCGCGAGGCCTTGTCGGGGGGGATGCCTCCGTGGAAGTACATTGCTAACCGGTGTTTGACGCTGGTTGAGAACATCGCTCTGGGACAGAATCTGGGGGATTTCCACAGCGGATTTCGAGCCTATCGTCGCGAAGTGCTCGAGACGATTCCCTACGAGACCAACTCGAACGATTTTGTCTTCGACAGCGAATTTCTGGCTCAGGCGGTCCATTTCGGATTCAAGCTGGGAGATATTCCTGTCCCTGTTCGCTACTTTGATGAGGCTTCCAGCATCAACTTCCGCCGTAGTGTGACATACGGGTTCGCGACCCTGAGCGTCCTCGGCAAGTTCTGGGCGCGGAAGACAGGTCTCTGGCGTTCCCCGCTGTTCGATCCCGTCTCTTCGCCGGAAGTTCACAGAAACATCGTTGAGGACCCGAAGAAATGATGCGACTGGCAACAGTCTTGACTCCCATGTCGGATGAAAATCTGACTCTGGCCGCTCAGTGCGGCGTCACCGACGTGGTGGCTCGGTATCCCGGGACCGATCTGGATGAGCTTCTGCGACTGCGTGACCGAATCGAATATTTCGGAATGAACCTGGCAGCGATCGAAGGGTATCTTCCGATCGAGAAGTTGAAGATTGGACAGGACGACGGCACCGAAGTCGCTGCCATGAAACAACTGATGTCGAATATGCAGAAGGTGGGGATCCGCTGGCTCTGTTACAACTTTATGGCAGGGACTGACTGGGTCCGCACGGTTCTTGATGCGCCGGAACGAGGCGGGGCGAAGGTGACCGGCTTTCACCTCGAGGATGTACACCGCGCAATGTCACTGAGCGCCAGTGCCTCGACCATCACGAGCGAACCGATCACGACCGAACAGTTGTGGCAGAACCTGAAGCACTTCCTGACCGTGCTGGTTCCCGCCGCGGAAGCGGCAGGTGTGACGATGTGTATGCATCCAGACGATCCCCCACTTCCCGAACTTCTGGGGAAGGGGCGAATCATGAATTCGGTCGAAAATTTCGAACGTCTGGTGGACCTGGTGCCGAGTCCGTCGAATGCAATCTGTTTCTGTCAGGGGACGTTTGCCGCGATGGGGGTTGATATTCCCGCCACGATTCGCCGACTCGGTTCCCATATTCAATACGTCCACTTTCGCGACGTGAAAGGAAACCGGGAATCGTTCACGGAAACGTTTCATGACAACGGTCCGACGGATATGGCCGAGGCCATGCGCGCCTATCAGGAAATTGGTTTCTCGGGCCCCATCCGTCCGGATCATGTCCCTCAATGTTACGGAGAAGATGACGGGGAACCGGGATACACCATGCTGGGGCGACTGTTCGCTTACGGCTATATGCGCGGCTTGATGCACGCTACGGAAAAGCGGGGTTAAGGGATGACAGAGGCAGCTCCACTGACGCTACGGGACCTTCAGACCCTGATCCAGAAGATGTATGGATCGAAGGATGAGGCTCGGGGCGTTGACGGCACGTTTATGTGGTTGATGGAAGAGGTGGGGGAACTCGCCTCTGCCTTGCGCGAGGGGACCCCCGAGGAACTGGCTCTGGAATTCGCCGATGTTCTGGCGTGGCTGGCGACGATTGCCAACGTCGCCGGGGTGGATCTGGATGCCGCTGTGCGCAAGAAATATGGTTCGGGCTGTCCCGGGTGTGGTCAGTTTCTGTGTCAATGTGATTTGAGTGAAAAGCCTTAGCAGGGCGAAGATCACTTCGTCGTGGTGACGGGGCGTTACCGGTATCTGGCCTCGCTCGATACGTGTTGCGCCCTGCGGCCCGTCGTTTGATAAGTCTCAGAGACCTGGGCGGTATCAGGGCGATTCCCGGAACGGGTTATGCACGTTCGGTCGTGCTTTGCGGAAGAGGCAAGTCGACCCGCAAGGGGTGCCTGCTGGTCGATCACTTCACGGTATTGTTGTCGGAATTCGAACCATGTTGAGAACAATCGACGTTGCGGGTGTCCGCTATCGCGTGTCGGACGAAGGGACGGGGCCGGTGCTGCTACTGGTCCACGGGTTTCCTCTGGATCACACCATGTGGAAGGCTCAGATCGACGAGTTTTCGAAGACTCATCGTGTCATCGCTCCGGATCTGCGTGGTTTCGGGGGAAGTGATGGGCACCTGTATTCTGTTTCGATGGCTCAGTTCGCGGATGACCTGGCGGACCTGCTCGAAGGATTGAACGCCGACCGGCCAATCACGTTTTGCGGCCTTTCCATGGGAGGATACATCGCTTTTCAATTCGCGCTGCGGCATCCACGGTGGCTCAGTCGGCTTATCCTGTGTGATACGCGCGCTGCTGCCGACGCTCCGGAAGCGGCTGCAAACCGCTTGAAAATGGCCGATATCGTGACGAAGCAAGGACCTGAGCCGGTGGTCTGGGCGATGATGCCAAAGTTGTTTGCGCCGCAGTCGGCTCAGCAGCGACCGGCTCTGGTGGACGAAGTTCGCAGCACTGTTATGGCGACCTCGCCCGTGGCGATCGCCGCCGCACACCGGGGCATGGCGATTCGTGAGGACATGACCGGGATGCTTCCCAATTTGCATTTGCCAACTCTGGTCATTGTTGGGGAGCAGGACTTGATTACTCCCGCCGCTGAGATGAAGAGTGTGGCGGAGGCCCTTCCGAATGCGCGCTATGAACAGATTCCGGATGCCGGACATATGGCACCCATGGAAAACCCGGTCGCGGTCAACCAGGCCATTCGCCGGTTCTTGCGTGATTGACGTGCCCCTGCTCGGTTTGATCCGTCCGTGCGGATCGTTCTCCTGGAGCGAGGGGCTCTGAAGAGATGCTGGCGTTCCCCATCGCGCTTGCCGTACGATGCTGACGAGGTTGAACGAGTTTCATTTGGCCGTCGTACGAATATACTTAGGGCACCACTGTCGACTTGATTGACCTTCTTCCGAGCGGAGTTGTCTGGGTCTGACCGGTGAGTAACTTTGACGACCGGGCCGTAGGGTCGCGTCGCAATTCAATTGGGAGTCCTACTTGTGCTTGTGCAGATGGAATTGGCCCGCATCATCATCAGTGAGATCAATGACCAGCAGGTCATCTTTCTGCGCGAAGTCGAAGGGGACCGGGAGTTTCCGATTCTGATCGGACTCTTCGAGGCGACGAGTATCGATCGATGCGTTCAGGGGGAAGAACCTCAGCGACCGCTGACACACGATCTGTTGAAAAACACGATCGAGGCGCTGGGAGGTGAAGCGCAGGATGTGCTGATCCACAAACTCGAAGAGCATACCTATTTCGCTTCGATCCGAATCCGGCAGGACGGGGAACTGGTTGAGATTGACAGTCGCCCGAGTGACGCGGTCGCTCTCGCGGTTCATTTCGAGCCTCATCTCCCCATCTACGTGGCTAAAGATGTGCTGGACGAAGCCTCCCGCTGACGAGCGATATCAGCGCGACAGCGATGGAGGAGCGAATCATCAGGAATCCCCGATGATTGAGTTTCGCCCGCTAACCGATCATAGTGTGACGACGGTATTCCGGTTCGCTGGCAGGGGGCCGTGACCGGTCCTGCAGCGACGATTTTTGTCCATAGCAGCAGTGTGCGATCCGGGTTGAGTCCGTCTGTCGTAAACTTTCAGGATGTGGTCCCCGGTCGGGCCTTGAATGAAGCACCCAGGTGCAGCCTCGCAAGTTCTTCCAAAGGGAAATCGAGATGCGATACGGAGTTTTTCTGTGCGTTTGGCTGGGGTTGGGAACACTTTGTCAGGCAGGAGACTGGCGGCAGTTTCGCGGGAATGAATCGAATGGTCTGGGTGACGATATTGCGCCCCCTACGAACTTCTCAGCGACCGAAAACATCGCGTGGAAGGCGACACTTCCCGGCCGGGGACTGTCGTCACCGATCGTCGTGGGAGACAAGGTTTTTCTGACCTGTGCGAGTGGATTCCGCCAGGACCGCCTGCATGTGCTCTGCTTCTCGGCACAGGAGGGCAAGCTGCTTTGGGAGCGGCAGTTTTCAGCGACGGGGCGTACCACGACTTATCCGACATCGAGTGTGGCGTCATCAACTCCTGCGAGTGACGGTCAGCGCGTCTTCGCATTATTCTCCAGCAATGACCTCGCCTGTCTGGATCTGGATGGCAATCTGCAGTGGTTTCGTGGTTTGACCTACGATCATCCCAACGCTTCAAACAGTCTGGGGATGGCTTCGTCACCCATCGTGATTGGTGCCACCGTGATTGCGCAAATCGAAAACGATAGCGAGTCGCTGGCGACCGGAATCGATGTGACCAACGGGGTTTCTCGCTGGACTTCAGTCCGTCCGAAAAAGGCGAACTGGTCCTCTGCTGTTCTCTGGCCGAAACGGTTTGGGGGGACCGAGGATCTTGCGCTGCTGCAGTCTTCCGAGGGAATCGCTGCGATCAAGCCGATGACGGGGGAGGTCGTCTGGAAATACACTGACGGGGCATCGACCATTCCCTCATCCGTGGTGGCCGACGGAATTGTCTATGCCGTCTCGCACGGGATCACGGCACTCAAGCCGCCGACGGACAGTGCCAGCGTTGAACAGTTATGGCGTGCATCGAAGCTGGGCCCCGGGACCGGAAGTCCCCTCGTTTACAACGGTCGGTTGTATTCGATCAATAATGCCGGGGTGCTGCTGGCGGCTGATCTTAAGAAGGGCGATACCAAGTGGCAACTTCGCATTCCAGGACCGTTCAGCGGTTCCGCTGTTGCTGCGGGGGGGCACCTGTTTATCTTCAATGAGAAGGGGGAAGGGCACTGCGTGAAACTGGATGAGTCTCGCGGGGAGCTGGTTTCAACGGGTGATCTCAATGGTGAACGGTTTCTTTGTACACCTGCCGTGAGCAACGGTGCACTCTACATCCGCAGCGACCAGACACTCTGGAAGATTGCCGCGAAGTAGTTTTGCTACCCGGAATTCCTGCAGTCAAGCTCTCGCGCGCAGGTGGACACTTGGGACGAAGCTTTCCTTGGCAGGGCAGACGTGGAGGGTGTCGTTCGGATCTTTCGGCTCAGCAAATGGATGCCCGGTGCGCTGGCTGCAGACATCCTGATCAGGCCGCACTGAAAAGACGAAATCAGCCGGTTGGTGCATGCCCAACCGGCTGATTGCTTATCGTGAGTGGCGTGAGAAGCCGTTGCTTCGCTCCTCGCAGCTTCAGATTTCCGAATTCAGAATCATGGCTTCGATCGTCAGGCCGGGGCCGAAGCCGAGGGCAACGACGGGTCCGCGTCGTGGTTCTTCCTGCAGTCGGTTGAGCAGGAAGAGGACCGTTGCGGAGGACATGTTGCCGTACTGCGCGAGGATCTCTCGTGCGGGAGCAACGTCCTCGCTGGAGAGTGACAGGGCGGCCAGGCAGGCGTCCAGAATTCGGGGACCACCGGGATGGATGGCCCATCCTGCGACGTCCTGAATGGTCAGGCCTTCTTTCGCGAGGAAGCTTTGCATCCAGGGGCCGAGATTCTTTTCGATCAGGGCCGGGACCTTCTGGGACAAGGTCATTTCAAAGCCGTGATCACCGATTCGCCAGCTCATCGCTCCCGTCGTTCCTGCGAGCAGGTGGGAACCGTTGCGGATGAGTTTGAATTTCGACTGGATGGGGATGTTGTTGGTTGCGGCTGAGCGGCAGACAACGGCTGCGGAACCGTCTGCGAACAAAGCGTTTGCGATGACTTTCTCAGTCGACCAGCCGTAGTGGTGGTGCAGGCTGCAAAGTTCGACCGAGCAAACCAGCACGACGGCATTGGGGTCTGCTTCGATGAATCCTTTTGCGACGCGCAGTGCGTTGAATGAGCCGTGGCAACCCATGAAACCGACGTGCGTACGAGCGGTGTCAGGGGAAAGGCCGAGCTTCTGAATCAGGCCGATGTCGAATCCAGGAGCGCTGAAGCCGCTGCAGGAAACCGTTACCAGATGAGTGATTTCTGAAACGTCCTGATCTGCGTGGGCGAGAGCCGCTTCACATGATTCCAGGGCCAGTTCGAGAGAATGCTCTTCGTACTTTTCCATCCGGGCCTGAGTTGTCGGGCCGCGGTCCTCTTCGTTGCTGCGAGGCCAGAAGAAGCCCTCTGAGTCCGTT
>NZ_DASWWZ010000291.1:0-5241 GCF_036405755.1 Schlesneria sp. | reverse complement strand
GTAGAACCTGTACCGGTTAGCATGCCGTGCCTTTCGTCCGATCATCTGGCGGACGGGCCTCGATGACCGCACGGAGTGGTTCGCAGGGAAGCGCCTTCTCAATCCTTTTGTAGATGAGTTCAACAATGAGTGGTGAAAGCAAAGAAAGTGTGCCGTCGTCGAACGCCCAGCGGCTGCTGTGGGCTGGCTTCATGGCAATTCTGGCAGCGGGTGTCGGTTTCTCAATCCGCGGCGGTATCCTGACACAGTGGGCCAATAAGTTCGGTTTCACAATGACGGAACTGGGCCAGATCACCGGTGGTGGTCTGGTGGGTGCCGGCCTCATCATTCTGGCAGGGGCGTTCATTGCCGATAAAGTCGGCTATGGCAAACTGATGGCGCTGGCATTTCTGGCCCACTTTATCTCTGCCGTGGTCACGCTTTCCGCAGGATATGCCTACCAGACAGGTGGTAAAGTGGCGGCGTTTAACTGCCTTTACTGGGGTATGTTCCTGTTCGCCGTCGGTAACGGTATTTGCGAAGCAGTTGTGAATCCGCTTGTTGCGACTCTGTTCCCCAACAACAAGACTCACTACCTCAATATTCTGCACGCAGGTTGGCCGGGTGGTTTGATCATTGGCGGTCTGGCCAGCTATTTCATGAACCCGGACAAAGGGGAACCGGTTGACTGGATGATCCAGATGTCAATCTTCCTGGTCCCCGTCGTGCTGTATGGAGCAATGGTGCTGGGACAGCGCTTTCCTAAGTCTGAAGCCAGCGATGCTGGCGTCAGCTACGGGACAATGTTCATCCAGTTGTTTGCTCCTTTGATGATCGTCTTGATGCTGCTGCATGCTCTGGTTGGCTACGTCGAACTGGGAACCGATTCGTGGATTGCAAAAATCACCGGATCGATCATGCAGTCACCACAAAACGGTCTGATGCTCTTCGTCTATACCTCTGCCCTGATGTTTGCTTTGCGATTCTTCGCAGGCCCGATCGTCCATCGGATTTCGCCACTGGGACTTCTGTTCGTCAGCAGTCTGCTCGGTTTCGCCGGTTTGCAGATGCTGGGGGTCGCCAACACAGCAATGCTGTGCGTCGTCGCTGCAACGATTTATGCTTGTGGCAAAACCTTCCTGTGGCCGACCATGCTGGCCGTTGCGTCCGAACAGTTTCCCAAGGGTGGAGCCATCACGATTGGTGCACTGGGGGGGATCGGGATGCTTTCTGCTGGTCTGCTCGGGGGGCCTGGTATCGGCTTCAAGCAGGACTTCAACGCCTCTCATCGTCTGAAAGAAGATTCGCCTGCCGTTTACGAGCGGTATAAGTCTGCTACCGAGAACAGCTTCTTCGGTTTCAAAGTCTATGGACTCGACGGTCGAAAAGTCGGTGTGCTGGAGGACGGTGGTAAGGAACTGGCCCGTGAGGACAAGATCAATACGGAAGCCGGTAAGCCACAGAGTGAACTGGTTGGATGGTGGGCTGAAACCCAGCAAACCGCGACCGAGGACAAGACTGTTGTCGACAGCGCCGTGCTGTATGGTGGACGTCGCGCGTTGCAATTGACGTCGTATGTGCCGCTGGCCATGGCGGGGGGCTATTTGTTGATGATCCTCTACTTCTCTGCCACGGGCGGTTACAAAGCTGTTCACATCTCACCCGTTGGTGCGGATGAGGTCTACGGTGGTAACGAGCACTGAACGTCCCGATGTCAAATCCGCTCGGCTGGCTTGCTGACGAATTGCAATCTTTACGCGATGACGGATTGTTCCGTCATCGCCGTGAAGTTCGGCCGTTCAGTCAGTCCGTCGCCGGGCGCTCTGGCCGGATCATGATTCATGGACGCGAGGTCTGGGACTTCGCGTCCAATAATTATCTGGGACTCGCCTCTGATCCTGCCGTGCAGTCGGCCGCAGAAGAGGCACTCAAATCGCACGGGGTTGGATCAAAAGCCAGCCCGCTCGTCTCTGGCCGGACCGATCTGCATTCCGCACTCGAATCAGCGATTGCGGAGTTCGAAGGGACCGAGTCTGCCATCCTCTTTCCAACAGGGATGGCTGCAAATCTGGGGACCGTGGCTGCTCTGGCTGGGCCGGGCGATGCCGTGTTCTGTGATCGGCTCAATCACGCCAGTCTTGTCGATGGCTGTCGGCTGTCCGGGGCTCGACTCCGGGTTTACCGTCACGAAGACCTCGACGGGCTGCGGAAGTCGCTTTCCCGCGAATCCGCACGTCGCCTGTGGATTGTCACTGACACTGTCTTCAGCATGGACGGTGATCTGGCACCTCTTCCCGCTCTTTGCGAGATTGCCGAAGTGGCGGGGGCAGGCCTGATCGTGGATGAGGCCCACGGGACAGGTGTTTTTGGTTCTCTGGGACGAGGTGTCGCCGAACTCCAGCACGTCGAGGATCGAATTGCTGTGCGGATCGGGACGCTCAGTAAGGCCATTGGAGCCTTGGGGGGATTCGTTTCAGGAAGTCAGACTTTGATTGACTATCTGTGGAACAAGGCTCGGACTCAGGTTTATTCGACCGCGCTCCCCCCTGCTCTTTGTGCCGCGGCAATTGCGGCATTCGAGATCATTCGGACGGATCCCTGCCGGCGGACGCGGCTCCATCACCTTTCTTCCCTGTTCCGAAACGAATTACAGGTCCGAGGAATCCATCCACGTGCAGGCTCCGTTGGACCGATCGTCCCGATTGAAATCAGGGATCCCCATGCAGCCGTTTCGGTGGCCGAGCAACTGCAGAAGGTCGGTTTTCTCGTGGCGGCGATTCGACCCCCGACTGTCCCTGCGGGCACCTCGCGCCTGCGGGTGACAATTAATTGTGAGCTTCCTGGCGATGCCGTTGTGGAACTGGCCGACCACATTGGCAACTTATTAGCAGGACTTCGGTTGGAAGCAGCGTTAGATGTTTGAGTTCAACGCAGGCTTTTGTTACCGTCGCCCAACTGGGATGTCTGCCATGGTTACTGGCAGCAAGCAGAGGCATCGCGGTCGA
The DNA here is from genome assembly GCF_036405755.1 of Schlesneria sp. NCBI lineage: Bacteria > Pseudomonadati > Planctomycetota > Planctomycetia > Planctomycetales > Planctomycetaceae > Schlesneria > Schlesneria sp. Next base: position 2,257 of record NZ_DASWWZ010000291.1, on the reverse strand, counting down.
GACCGTTCCTGTCCACAGTAGTTTCGGTGAGGCGACTTGCACTCGGACCGACGTCTGAAAGGGATCTGCCACTATGACGATTTTTCAACGCATCATCGACCGCGAAATTCCCGCCGAAATCGTGTTCGAAGATGACCAGTGCCTGGCCTTTCGAGACATTCATGCCCAAGCCCCCACGCACATTTTGATCATTCCTAAAAAACCAATTCCGTCGCTCGCCGATGCGACGGACGAAGACGAGGCACTTCTGGGGCATTTGCTCGTCACTGCCCGGAAAGTCGCTGTCGAGCAAAACCTGACCAACGGATACAGGACCGTCATTAATTGCGGCCGCGATGGCGGGCAGTCGGTTGATCATCTGCATGTTCATCTGCTCGGCGGACGCTCGCTGGCCTGGCCACCGGGCTAAGTTCTGGCTCAGCCAAAGCGCGTCTGAAATTTCGAAGAGCAACCACCAAAATTCGCATCACCGTCTGACATTCAGGGAGAAAAGTCATGGCATCTCGGAAGCTGACTCTCGCTTTCACTGTCCTCTGTGCAATGGGTGCACTGCTGGTCGCGCAATCAAAGCCAGAGCCCAAAACGGGACTGGGGATGGCAGAGGCTGCAAAAGGGTTTCTCGCTGCGATTTCACCCGAACAGCGGAAGCAGGCGACCTACACTTATGACGATCCCGAACGGTTGAACTGGCACTTTATCCCGCGCGAGCGGAAAGGTCTGCCACTCAAGGCGCTGGAAGGTGCTCCTCTCCAGACGGCTCACAAGCTGATTCGCAGTGGTCTGTCGGAAGCGGGCTACGATCAGGTCCTGAATGTGATGAGCCTGGAAGAAGTCCTGTATCTGATCGAACCGGGCGAGCGAACGGCTCGCCGACAGCGACGTGATCCTGATAACTACTATCTGACTGTTTTCGGGGAACCCTCCGAGACCGGTTTGTGGGGCTGGCGACTTGAAGGGCATCACCTGAGTCTGAACTTCAGCGTGAAAGACGGAAAAGTCATTTCCAGCACTCCCGAATTTTTCGGAGCCAATCCGGGGACGATCGAAGCCGGCCTCGGCCGTCAGATTCGCGTTCTCGGTCCCGAAGAAGATATTGCTCGTCAGATTCTCAAGCTCTGTACTCCCGAGCAACAGAAGTTGTGCTGGATCAGTAAGGAAGCTCCCGGCGAAGTCCCCGGTCCAAACGAACCACAGGCTGCCGTCAAGGATCCCGTTGGTCTGCCGGTCAGTCAGATGTCAGACGACCAGAAGAAGCTGCTTCAGGAACTGCTGGGCGAGTACCTCAAGAATCTGCCCGAAGACATTCAGAATGAGCGTCGTGACGCTCTGAAATCGGCTGGACTCGATAAGGTCACCTTCGCCTGGTACGGCGAACCCGATCTTCATCAGGCTCACCACTATCGCGTCCAGGGCCCGACGTTCGTGATCGAGTACAACAATACTCAGAACAACGCCAACCACGTGCACTCGATGTGGCGAAACCTTGCCGGTGACTTCGCTCTGCCGGTGAAAAAATAAGCGTGTTTTCCGATTCCCCAATGGCCTGCAGGCCACGGGGGGGATTGAGATCGCGGTGATCAGACTACGAAAGGCCGGGGTTTCACGACCCCGGCCTTATTCGCGCGCGGTCAGCTGCGTCTGGGGCAGGCGTTGTTCGAAGATCACGCCGCGAGAGGGGGGCAAAAAGTGCAAGCAGCAAACCAAGTCTCTGTCGTCGACCAGTCACGGATGCCACGTAGATCCACGCGATCTCGCTGCGTCAGCAGCTCATGGTCCTGGTTGCCTGAACGAACAATCGCGTTGGTCCCGTCTGATCTCGTCCGACGGGACCATCCACACTGGTGGACTTTCATACTCAGTGCAGGACGGCTACGAGAGTGTGAATTTGGCTCCGAGAATCCGCGTGAACTCAGACAGCCATGCCGGATGAGCGGGCCAGGCGGGTGCGGTGACGATGTTGCCGTCGACGTAGGCCTGATTCATCGGGATGGCGACGTACTGTCCCCCTGCAGCGGTAATTTCAGGGCCGCAAGCGGGGTAAGCGCTGCATCGACGTCCCTTGAGGACCCCTGCTGCGGTCAGCAGTTGTGCTCCGTGACAAATGGCAGCGATGGGCTTGTTGCTCTGGGCGAAGGATCGAACGATGTTCAGAACGGCTTCGTTCAGTCGCAGATACTCGGGAGCTCTTCCACCTGGAATCACCAGACCGACGTAGTCATCGGGTTTGACATCAGCGAACGTACTGTTCAAGGTGAAG
>NZ_DASWWZ010000290.1:0-1532 GCF_036405755.1 Schlesneria sp. | reverse complement strand
CACACCCGGATGTGGACACCGTGGTCTGCGGGATCGTCGGAGCCGCCGGACTTCGTGGAGCATGGGCCGCGATTGAAGCCAGAAAACGGGTCGCCATCGCCAATAAAGAGACACTCGTCGTCGCGGGCCCGCTCGTCATGGACCTCGCCGCGAGAACAGGTGCAGACCTAATCCCCGTCGACAGCGAACATAGCGCCATCTTCCAGGCTCTCCTCGGAGGACGACGCAAAGACCTGAAGCGGATCGTGCTGACCGCCAGTGGCGGGCCGTTTCGTGGCTGGTCGAAAGAGCGGCTCGAACGCGATGTCACGATCGAACGGGCGCTGGCTCACCCCACCTGGCAGATGGGTCCCAAGATTACGGTCGACTCGGCCAGTATGATGAACAAGGCGCTGGAAGTGATCGAAGCGCGTTGGCTTTTCGATCTTGAATTCGACCAGATCGGCGTAATGATTCACCCGCAGTCCATCGTGCATTCGTTCGTCGAGTTCATTGATGGCAGCGTTCTCGCACAGCTTTCACCACCTGACATGAAGCTACCGATCCAGTACGCATTGACCTACCCAGAACGATGGACGGCTTCCGGTCCATCGATGAACTGGGCTCAATCGTACCAGCTCGAATTCTTCCCCCCGGATCTCGAAGCGTTTCCCGCTTTACAACTTGGATTTGAAGTCGCTCGCCGTGGGGGCACCTGCGGTGCGGTATTGAATGCGGGCAACGAAGTTGCCGTGCAGCGTTTTTTAGATGGCAGCTTGAAATTTACAGAGATCCCGCAAGCCTGCGGAGATATTCTGAACGGACACAACTTCGATGCTCAACCATCCCTGTCGGAGCTGCTTCGGCTGGATGAGTGGGCTCGAAAGGAGATGCAAGCATGGAAATCCTCGCAGTCGACTTGCTGAAGATCTTTAACAACCTGACTAACATCGGACTGGCGGCGATCGGGCTGGGTCTGGTGATCTTCTTACATGAATTGGGCCACTTCGCCGTCGCCAAGTGGTGCAATGTCTTTGTCGAGCGATTCAGCATCGGCTTCGGCCCCGTCCTCTTCAGCCGTAAGTGGGGCGAAACCGAATACGCCCTGTCACTGATCCCGTTCGGTGGTTACGTCAAGATGCTGGGTCAGGATGATGCCGACCCGAGTCAGCTTACCAACGAAGAAATCGCTCAGGACCCCCGGTCCTACGTCGCCAAGTCCGTCTTTCAGCGAATGGCGATCATCTCGGCCGGCGTGATTATGAACGTCCTGACCGCGCTGCTGTTCTTCGTCATTGTCTTCAAAACGGGCTTTCCCACATCGCCCTCACAGATTGGCAATGTCCGCCCCGGAATGCCCGCATGGGAGGCAGGACTGGATGCCGGCGATCGCATCAACAAGATCAACGACAGTTCCGTCAGCACTTTCCCGGAACTGCAGCTCGCCGTTGCACTCTCGTCCGGTCCGCTGAAGCTTGAGGGAACTCACGCTGATGGGTCCCCATTCCAGGTCACCGTCAATCCAGACGCGTCGGGCAATCATCCCCGTATCG
>NZ_DASWWZ010000289.1:0-3847 GCF_036405755.1 Schlesneria sp. | reverse complement strand
CTACGACGAGCGTTTTTCGGCCCGGGACAAATCCCTGATGATGTTCTACAAGCGTCTGAGGGAAATTGATGTTCCTGAAATGATGGCCAGTATTCTGGTCCAGACGCCGGGCAAGCCCTGGAAGTATTATCGTGATATGACTCGCCAGCTCTGGGACGAGGCACGCCACGCGATGCTGGGGGAAGTTGGCTTTGTGCACCTGGGGATTGACTGGTCGCAAATTCCGATCAACTTCACCTGGTCACGAAACCTGAATACGCAGCTCAAGCCCTGGGAACGCCACGCCGTCCTGTTCTTCATCGAGCAGGGACTGATGCCCCGTACGGGCAAACGCTACGAATGGGAAGTGGGACTGGCTTCAGGCGTTCCGCTGGCGGGACTGTTCCAGGACTTCGACTGGGCCGACGAAGTCCTGCATGCCCAGATTGGGCGTGAGTGGTATGTCAAAGAGTTTGGTAACCTGAACGAGGCCATGTCGTATGGGGACCGTTGCTGGTCTCAGGTTCTGAGTCACTGGCGCAACTATCTCGAAGAAGGCCTGACACAGCACCGAAACTGGTGGCCGGACGTCTATCGCGCTGCGTGCGAACACTGGGGCGTCACCCCCGACCCTGAGGCACTCGCCTTCAACACCACCTACGAAACGACGCGCGCTGACCTGCAGGAGATCCACTGACGATCGCATGTCGAGAGAAAGTGATTCAGCCAGACTTGCCGTTCACTCAACAGCGGGCCGCCGCTCTGTCGGGCTCAGGAACGGCAGGCATGAGATACGCCGCAGGGATGAAATACACCGCATGAGTGAGCACCGAAGGGGGAGCGCTCAGTCGCTCCACGCAAGAAGTCGCATCGGTGGTCAGATGTTGGACCGCATTGCATTCCCCCCCCACACCGCAGGTCTACATGTCTGCCCATCGGTCGTCAGTGATGATTGCGGTGAGCCGAAAGAATCCAACAGATCTGAAGGTTCTAATGGATGCCCCTCGGCGGTGCTCTTTTTGTGCGGATCTGCCTTCTGGCTGAGCAATCTACGATGAGCTTCGTGAAATTGAATCTCTTTCAAAACTCATTTTCTGCATGACATTCGCCTGGAATCCATTTTATTTGCGAGCCGTCACGTTGCGGCACGCCCCTTGCTTTCATTTCTCTTCGTCAACAAGACTTTGACTTCGACTGCTGCAAGGATGCAGATATTGAACATGTTTCGCAGTCGGTTCCACCAAGGGTAAGTCGGCTGGAAGTGTAGCCGGAACTGGTCTGATGGCCAGAGCCGGGCGAGCGCCTATGCTTTCAGCCGACTCCTCTTTTTGGAAACGACTGCGAAACTTTTTTGACAGGACAATCCATCGCCGTTTGCTGATGTGGATTACCTGGAAGTCTCTCGCCCTCTGCGTTACGCCCCCCGGCATCCGTCAACGACTTCGGCTGACGTCTAGGGACCAGCAACGAACGACAAATTCTGGCTCACGCACCTAGGCCTCGAACCGATCAGCGTGAGACAATGTCCCCTTCGTTCGCCGTCCCTTCCGCCCTGAAATGACAAAGTGAGCGAGCGCTTTGTCGCTGCATTCGTGTCGGCTTCACGACCATCGCTCACCAGACATAGTGAACGGCGATTCGGGCAGAACTGTTCTTCAATTGAACGGGAATCAACAGTTCCTGCTGCTCACCCGATTTACGGACGAGCGGCTGAACGGTCTGCGGATCTTCGACCTCGATCTTCCAAACCCCTTCGATCTGATAGAGACCGGTTCGTTCCGTAGTAATCGACTTCCCCGAGGCTGCTCGAAACCAGAGACGTGAGGGTTGATCCACCCGGTCCGGCGCATTTTCAAAAACCAGGCTTCTCTTCAGCGAGGGATACTGCCCTTCTCTGGCCACAGGTAGCGGCGTGTCGCTGATGGTCAGTCCATTCCACGAATAGCGAAACGTAGGTCGCTTGGAATCGTCCAGACGGTATCCAAGAAAATTGAACCCCCGATCGCGGGCTGGTGTCGCGGGAAATTCCTGATCGAGCGCGTCGAGAATAGCGAGTGGACTCTGCTGCGGCAGGAAGAGGACATCGTCTCCCAAGGGGTCGGCAAACCCCTGCCCTCGCCCGGTCCAATGTTTGGAAGCGTCGATGAACGCCCCATGCCAGATCACCGCCAGACGCATTTCATTGGCGTCGAACGCGAGGTTGACTCCTTCGGGGTATCCGACACCGATCCCTCGGCTGCCCGCTCCTTCGATGAAGTTTCGGTATAGAATCGGCTCGTTGGTCGGCTTCAGTTCAATAGGTTCCCGGACAAGTCCTGCGGGGACTGCGGCCTTCTCGGCATCGGACAGATAGAGCCAGACGGCCTGCACCTGAAGATTGACGTCGGCATTGAGGACATTCCGGACGGTCGTCTGTCCGAACGGCCACGGAGCGGGCATGCGTGTTCCACGTCGATAGGCCTGGGGATCCAGTACGTATCTGTAGAACCATTCCGGTCGCAATCGTTTATGCATCGAGGTCAGATTTATGGCGCGGACGCCCGTCGAAGGATGCGGACCGAAGTCGTGACACTTGATGCAGGACAGAGATTGCCCCCCCACCATCAATCGCCCGTGTGCCTTCACGCGATAGTCCGGCTCAGGAAAGTCGGCCGGTGGCAACGGATCAGGCTGCTGGTCAAGTTTGAGGAACTGGTTCACCAGGGGTTCCACATTCGCTGCTCCGTAGCGAGGCATGCGGGTGACCAGGTATTCCTTGCGGTCATTGCTGCTGTGATGCAGGATCTGCCGCAGCCAGTCTGCCCGCAATTTGTCACCGACTCCCGTCAGCGTGGGAGGAAGGCGACCTTCGTCTCCCATTTCCCGCTGCCGCGACTCGAACGCCCCGTCGCGTTCGGCTTCGGCTCCCCCCAGACCATTGCGCTGATGGCAGGCGTAACAGTTCAAAGTCGTCAGCGTACGATGTACGCCTTCCGCGAGCGTTTCCTCGAACGGAACCTTCAGCGCCAGATGCAGGGCCGCTCGCTGGGCCGCATTCAGCCCGTACCGGGGATGGTTGCCGGAAACGTGTTCGGCAAGACAGCCTGAATCAGGTCGTACCTCAACCAGTGGCTTGGCTTGGAGTGATGACGCGATTCGTTGACCATCCACATTCATGACATGACACGAAGCACATCCCATGCTGGCAAAAAGCTCTTTTCCTTTGGCGACCAGTTCAGGAACAATCACGAACGAGGGCTGTTCGTCGGTGGGAGGTTTCGGTTTGGCATCGAGCGACAGCAAACCGCTGAGCGGTTGCTGGGGCAATCCAGGCCCCTTGATCTGCACTTCCAGCGTCGCTTCGCCTCCCCCCTGGAAATACTCGACAACCACCTGATGCTGGCCAGCTCCCAGGACTTTTCGACCCTGCACCGTCTGATGGGGATGTATGCCGTCACAGTCCAGGACGACGTCGTGATCAATGACGAGCCTGCTGCCATCATCCGATCCCAGCCAGAACTGGTATTCACCTTCTTTTTGAACGTTAAGAATTGCGGTGAATTGGATGGCGTAGTCGTTTGCACGCCCGGAGACTGACAAATCAAAACCAAAGCACTCACCATCCCCCACCGGTTTCAACTCACGGAAGTCGGGTAGTTTCTCCCAACTTCCGTGAAACAACAGATACTTCGACGTCGGGCTCAGGTTCCTATCCTGGACGAAGTAATGAGCCAGACTCGCTGCTTCTTCGTCGTTCAATCCCAGCGAAGGCATTCTTCCCGAAGGGCGGGACTTGAGTGGATCCTTGAGGAACGACATCAGACCGGATGTCGTGTACTTCTTTTCCAGATCAGGCAGGGGTACCGACGTTGCAAGCGGCCGCAGATCC
>NZ_DASWWZ010000288.1:0-8804 GCF_036405755.1 Schlesneria sp. | reverse complement strand
TTCCCAGCGGTCATCGAGCACGCCAGTTTGATGGGGATCATACAAACGGGGTCGCGGATTTGACAAATCACCCAACGCAGCCCCAAAACGTCAAGCACAAGGGAGCAGTTCGGACTGACAAACGCAGGCAGCAGCGACCGTGAATGACATGGCGCAATTCCATCATCACATTCTGGACATCTGCTCAAGATGAATTACGTCCCGCGACGAGCGATGTTCGGGATCGTCTTCCTGGTGTCAGGAGTCATCCTGCCAGCGACAACGCTCGGCCTGGAGAGCATCATCGCACAGGTTCTCATTGCATGGACTTCGTTCAACTTGCTGTTTGTCGGATTCGCCTTCGTGATGAATTGGGGGGCGTCTTCGGCAAGGACGCGAGCGGACGAATCGGCCGATGGAATCGTGTCGTTCTCACACCCTATTTTTTGTTACAGGAAGCGGCCCGTTATGGCCAGAACTTACTCTGGCCTACCCCCACCTTCAGCCAGACCCTGCCGGATCTGTATGTGGGCCGACTTTGTGAACTCAAAGATCTACCAAATGACGTAAGCCAGGTGATCGATCTCACGGCCGAACTTGAAACTCCCGCCTCCATCCGCTGTGGACTTCCCATCGTTTGTCTGCCGACACTGGACGGGGGAATCCCCTCTGAAGACCAATGTCAGCAGGCGATCGAAGCCTTTGAAGGCCCTCATGACCGAATTTACATTTGCTGCGCCAACGGTCACGGACGAAGCGTCACGCTCGCCGAGATCGTGTTAGGCTACAAACGCTGTTGTCTCACGGCGGAACAAGCTTTCGACTTCATCAAGCAAGCTCGACCAGCCGCGACCCCGAACCCTGATCAAAGGAGGTTCGCCCAGCGGATTTTTGAGCAACTCCCCTACAAGTAGCCTGTCGCTCTGCGAGCCACTTGCCGCCGCTCAACTAAGCACCCTACCATCAAGAACGACGGCCGACCCCACATTGGGTGACGCAACTTGAGACCCACCGACGCTTCGCGAACGATTCGAGCGCTCGATCGCTCGGACGCCTTTCGCAAAAAGGCCCATCATTCATGCCATCGGAAAAAATGCAGTTCAAGATTGCCGGCATGGACTGCGCTGAAGAAGTCAGCATGCTGAAGAAGGAACTGATTCCGCTGCTGGGGGATGATTCAAGGCTATCGTTCGATGTGATGAACGAGATTCTTTCCGTCGCACAGGGCGGGACCGAGGTGACTCAGGAAGCCATTCAGCAGGCCGTGGCGCGGACAGGCATGCAGGCCCTCGTCTGGAAAGAAGGGACGCGTCCGGAAGCTCCGGAAGGGGTGATCCAACGCTGGGGACGGACCTGGCTGGCGGGCCTCAGTGCGATAATGACTGCTGCAGGCTTTGTGACTCACGCCATTCACGCAGGGAGTTTCCGACAGGCTCTGGGGTCGGAAGGGATGGGACTCGCCTCGCCGACTCCACTGATTGTCCGCGTTCTGTACGGGATGGGGATCATGGCTGGTGCCTGGTTCGTTTTGCCGCGCGCATTTCTGGCATTGCGGCGGTTCCAACCCGACATGAATCTGCTGATGGTGATCTCGGTGATCGGCGCTGCCTGGATCGGTGACTGGCTCGAAGCGGCCACCGTCGCCTGCCTGTTTTCAATCTCGTTGCTGCTGGAAAAATGGAGTGTCGGCCATGCCCGGCGGGCGGTCGAAACGCTGCTGGACCTGACTCCTCCGCTTGCCCGGTTGTTGCACCCCAACGGACAACAGCAGGAAGTTCCGCCCGATCAAGTTCCCGTCGGTTCGGCACTCCTGGTCAAACCGGGCGAACGCTTCGCACTGGACGGAGTCGTGGTGCAGGGGAGCAGTTATGTCAATCAGGCCCCGATGACGGGCGAAAGTGTTCCTGTCGCGAAAGAACCGGGCGATCTCGTGTTTGCAGGAACCATCAACGGCGATGGTGCAGTGGAAATGCGATCAACGAGAACGGCGGGAGCCACAACACTCGCCCATCTGATCCGAATGGTCAGCGAAGCTCAGTCACGTCGTTCGCATTCTGAGCAATGGGTCGAGCGGTTCGCACAGATTTATACTCCGCTGGTCCTGGTGCTGGCTCTGGCGTTATTCATCATCCCGCCCCTGTTGCTCGGTGGAGACTGGGCGGACTGGTTCTATCGTGCACTCGTACTGCTGGTGATTGCGTGTCCCTGCGCACTCGTCATCTCGACACCGGTGAGTATCGTCGCGGGGATTGCCGCAGCGGCACGGCAAGGTGTTCTGATCAAGGGTGGAGCCTATCTGGAACTCCCCGGCAGGCTCCGGGCGATGGCCTTCGACAAGACGGGAACACTGACCAAGGGGCAGTTGCAGGTGGTGGAGGTCGTTCCGCTCAACGGCCATTCGGCCAACGAACTGCTGGAACGCGCCGCCGGTCTGGAAGCGCACAGTGAGCACCCGCTCGGCAAAGCGATTGCTGCTCATGCAGAGCAGCACGGGATCGAAGTTCGGCCAGTGCAGGATTATCAGGTCGTGCCGGGGAAGGGAGCGACTGCGAAATTCGAAGGACGTTCCTTCTGGATTGGGTCACGCCGTTTTCTGGAAGAGCAGCGGCAGGGGACGGACGAGATCCGCTCCCAACTCGACACCCTGTCCCTCCGTGGTGTCACCATCGTCGCTGTCGGGAATGAGCATCATCTGTGTGGATATCTGGGGCTGGCCGACACAGTTCGGCCTCGCGCCGCCGAAGCCGTCAAGGAACTGCACCAGTTGGGAATTGCCCCCGTGGTCATGCTGACCGGAGACAGCAGTGCCACCGCCAACGCCATCGCTCATGCGACCGGCGTTGACGAAGTCAAAGCAGAACTGCTGCCCGCCGACAAGGTCGCCCAGATCGAGAGCCTCGTCTCGCAGCACGTCGCCGTGGCGATGGTCGGCGACGGGGTCAACGATGCCCCGGCGATGGCGCGGGCTTCTCTGGGGATTGCGATGGGAGCCGCCGGAAGCGACACCGCCCTGGAAACGGCGGATATTGCCTTGATGTCAGACGATTTGTCCCGGCTTCCCTGGCTGATCCGTCATTCGCGACGGACCCTGGCCATCATTCAAGCCAACATTACCTTCGCGCTGGTCGTGAAATTCATCTTCGTCGCACTGACGCTCTTCGGATTCGCCTCAATGTGGGCCGCGATCGCAGCGGACATGGGGGCTTCGCTGCTGGTCATTCTCAACGGCTTGCGACTACTTCGGCCTCGCGACGGACACAGCAGGTCGTCCACTCTAAACTCTCAATCCAGCTGACTTTCAGTTGCCTCTACGCCATCCCGCAAGGACTTCAAGAGTTCAATGCCAGCACAGCCATCTTGACTTAAATTGTAAGTAAGTATACACTCACCCACGAATCCGCTGGAACGAGGCAATGAAGTCAGATCTACCGTCACCGTCGAGCCCTGGAAAATCGACACCGAAAATGTCGAGCGAGGATCGTCGTGCTGCCATCATCCAGGCGGTTCGCAGGGTCTTCGCCGAGCACGGTTTCAAGGGAACGACGACGCGGGCCCTGGCAGAAGCCGCCGGAGTCTCCGAGGCTCTGTTGTTCAAGCATTTTCCGAATAAAGAAGCTCTTTATTCCGCGATGCAACTTTCCTGCTTCGATCAAAAGGATCAAGAGCGAGTGCAGCGGATGATGGAACTGGAACCATCGGCCTCGACACTGGTGCTGATGGTCCATTTCCTCGTGACTCGATTGATCTCGCCCTGTCAGACCCTGGATGACGACCAGACAAATCAGCAGCATCTGGTTTTACGGAGTTTGGCAGAGAACGGAGACTTCGCACGACATATTACCGAACACAAGATGGCAGGGTTTATTGAAAAAGTAAAACAGTGCCTGACGACCGCAATCGAATCGGGGGACGCCTGGGAAGGCCCGGTCCGGTTCGATCTGGCGGGATGGTTCACGCATCACCTGGCACTCATGACGATGCTCCACCTGCGTCCCGACGTACCCGTCGTCGACTACGGTGTATCGCGAGAAGAACTGGTCGAACAGATTGTCTGGTTTACCCTTCGTGGAATGGGCCTCAAAGAAGAAGTCATTAAGCGGCACTACGACTCCAAAGGTTTGGCGTTGTTTGCCGAGTAAGTAGAGCGAACCTCATCCCGAGATTCTGCTCGATTTGAGTGAGTAAGCACACACTTATTCTCACATGTTTATCTGGGGGCTGAAAGTGAGACAGCCCCGATCACTGGAAACGTAAGATGACGACGAGTAACTGGGAATTGAACGAACTTTTGTGGAGCAAATTGGAAGGGATTCAGGCAAATCCATTGCCTCTCATTTTTATTGCAATGGCCGTGATCTTTTTCTGGGTCGCCCGCGTTCGCGTGATTGAGCGAACGCGCCGGCGGGTCACCGCCGCGGCCGAGGCCTACGCCGCCAGAGAACTGTCACTGGAATGACAAGATCTTCTCACGAGGATCTGACAACAACACGCTGACCCGATTCGGTTCCCACTGGTCGGGTCAGTCAATGCAAGCGACACGCGTTTAATCGGAGTGGAAAAGGAATTCGAGTTCACTCAATCAGCACCCCTGATCGAGTCAGCCAGGCACTTAAGGAGAAGTCAAGATGCTGGTTATCAGTCGTAAGGTGGGAGAAAAGATTGTGATCCCCGGTCTGAACGCCGAGATCGAAATTGTGGCGATTCAGGGTTCCAAGATCCGTCTGGGGATTTCCGCCCCGTCCGACGTGAACATCCAGCGTCAGGACCTCTCGCTGGCACTCGAAGGAAGCAACCGAATCGGCAATTAATGCTGATTCCGCTGAATCCCGACCGAATCTTGCGTGGAAAACCCCTTACCGCTGACGGCAACGGGAATCCATCTTCCGCAAAATCGCGTTTTTCAATACTGTGTGTGGATGTACCGACGTCCGCTTGGGGTTCAAACGAACACCAGGCAGATGAACACAGGCAGGGATCGCCATTGTTCAGTAGTCGGGAAACACCGATCACTCGAGCCAATCTCGAGATCGTTACCCCCCTCATGGATGACGGGATTCTGGGATGCGACTGGACGCGTTGATTTTCGGAGGCGGTGCGGCTGGACTCTGGCTGCTGGATCGACTCTCGCGCGATGGACATCATGTTCTTCTGCTGGAAGCGCACGCACTGGGGCACGGCCAGACCGTCGCTTCTCAGGGAATCATTCATGGCGGTCTGAAGTACACGCTCAGCGGCCTGTTAACTCAGTCGGCCCGCAACATTCGCGAGATGCCGAATGTCTGGCGTGATTCCCTGATGGGTCGATCCACACCCCATCTCGTCAACACGCGCGTTCGTTCGGATTGCTGCTATCTGTGGCAGACCGATTCCATGGCCTCTCGCGCCGGCATGATCGGGGCACGCCTGGGTCTACGGGTCAAACCCGAAACGATCGAACCTGATGCCCGTCCGGAAGTGCTGGACGGCGTTTATGGCACCGTTGCACGGCTGCCGGAACAGGTCATTTCTCCTCAAAGCTTCATTCAGGACCTGGCCACGCAGTACCGGGACCGGATCCTGCTGATCGACAGTGAATCAGGACTCGATTTCGATCTGAACAGTCCCGGTGAAGTCGCCGCTGTTCGCCTGACCTCGCCGACGGATGGTGCGCGACTTTGTCTGCAGCCGAGACAAGTCATTTTCACAGCGGGAGCTGGAAACGCTCATCTGCGAAAGCGCGTTGGACTAAGCAGCGATGTGATGCAGCGACGCCCGCTGCACATGGTCATGCTGCGAGGCAACCTGCCAGAACTCAACGGCCACTGCCTGGACGGTGCCAAGACGCGTGTCACGATCACGTCCGATGTCGACTCTCAGGGTCGCATGGTCTGGCAAGTGGGTGGCCAGATTGCCGAGGACGGCGTTCAGCTCAGCCCACTCGCCTTGACCGAACACGCGATCCAGGAATTGCACGCGGTGCTCCCGAGTATCGACCTGACCAGCGTCGAATGGTCGACTTACCGCGTTGATCGAGCCGAAGGGGCCGTCAACGGCGGCTCGCGTCCCGAAACCATCCAGGTCCTCTGTGCCGGAAACGTCACCACCGGCTGGCCAACCAAGCTTGTCCTTGCCCCGGTTCTGGCCCACGAAATTGCCAGCCGTGCCACATCCCCCTACTTATCGACCTCGTTCGACACTCGGGAAGTCGCTGCGTGGCCGCGTCCTCCGGTGGCCACCGTCCCCTGGGAATCCGCCGGCCTGCACTGGTGGAAGCTCGAACAAGCGCCAATGCAATCTCGCCAGCGTGCAGCCTGATGCGATACCTGGAACCGACGGGCAACACGTTGTCCGTCGGTTTTTCCTTTCGTAGCGACACCTCCGCGGTCCCGTTGCGCTATGTCATCGGGATAAAGCGACTCAACAACATTGCCGGAACCACCAGCAGCGATGTTGCAATGGCATGCATGACGCCGATCCCCAACCCGTCCGCCTGATTCAGATGCCAGTGGATCAGCGTGGCATCCAGGATGACCAGCGACAACAGCATCACTTTGATGCTTCCCTGAACGGTTGCCGGAGAAGGGGACCGGAGTGCCTCCAGCCCGCGTCGGTTAATCGTGAACGCGACGACGAGCAGCATGGCCAGCGATACACCGACGGCCGATCGGCCCGGTGAACTCACCATTAACCAGATCAGAACACCAAACCCGACATTCATGATCAGTTGCGCCAGGGCCAATTGCCAGCGGCTGCTGGTTCGGGCTTCCGTCCTCGCGAAAACCGTCACTCCCACGATGTAAGCCCCTAACCCGATCGCTGCGGGAAGCAGCGGAGAGTTCAGCAGATCCGCCAACTGGGTCTGCAGGCTCCCCCCCAGCAGAACATTCAGAAACCGGCAAGTCCCCATCGCCAGCGGCCCCAGGGGAGTCCGCTTCAGATAGCTGTCGTAGCCAAGAATGGCAATGACCAGCAGCATGGCTACCACCATGCTGACGAGACTGACCGCCGCTGCAGCACCGACCCCGACCATCATCAGCACGCATCCCAGCATTGCGGCCGATCTCAGGGTCACGCGGCCTGAAGGAATCGGACGCCCCGGACGCTCGGCCGTATCTTGCTGCACGTCAAAGACATCGTTGAACACCATCCCCGACAGATACAGGCACGCCGACGCGACGAGCAGCCCCACGAACTCCAGAGGATGATTCCAGCTCAGCTCCAGAGCGGGCCCTGGAACCGCGCCCGCAGTCAAGGGGCCGTAGAGAAAACCCTGAGTCAGTACGAATCCCAGGATGATGTCCGCCATTGCGGTAAAGACGGTGGGAAGCCGGAGCAGTTGCAGATAAGGCAGCATGTCAGTCCTTCAATTACAGACGAATTTTCCAGCGGGGATTATGCAGTTCCTGGCCATAAATGGCGAACCGCTCACCCAGTCAAAACGGAAGTTCGCCGCCTCTATTCAAGAAGAAGGCCGATCCTGTCGCGATTTCAGAGCAGGTCGGCGAATTCATCAAAGTATTTTGCTGTGTCGAGTGATTACCCGTCACTCACCGCGCATAATACGCGACGAATTTTCTCCTCCCCACAATCTGGTACGACACCCGAGACCCTCTTTCACAAGTGCTGGAGCGCCATGAAAATCGTTATTACGGACTACTCATTTCCCAATGTGGATGTTGAAGAACAGATTCTCCGGGCACAGGGACATGAACTGGTCGCGTGCAAGGAAAAGAGACCGGCCAGCGAACTCGCATCGCTCGTGGCAGACGCGGATGCAGTGATCACCCAGTTCGCCCCTGTCACGGCCGAAGTGATCTCGAACATGCAGCGCGCCAAGGCGATCGTCCGGTACGGGATCGGTGTCGACAACGTCGACCTCCAGGCCGCCAAAGCCAAGGGGATTCCCGTCTGCAACGTCCCCGACTACTGCATCGACGAAGTCGCCGACCACACACTCTCGTTCATCCTCGCCTCGACACGGCAGGTTGTCATCAATTGCACACGCGTCAAAGAAGGGAAATGGGGACTGGCCACCGGACTGGAAGGAATGAAGACGCTCCGCGATCAGACCGTCGGAGTCGTCGGCTTCGGCCGCATCGGCCGGGAAGTGGTCCGACGGCTGCTGGCCTTCAAATGCCGGGTCCTCGTTCACGATCCCGTTGTCGCACCGTCGGAAATCACGGCGGCAGGCTGCGTTCCCGCGTCACTCGAGGAACTGCTTTCCACGTCCGATGTGATCACGCTGCACTGTCCGTCGCTCGCGCAAACCCGCGGCATGATCAATCGTGAATCGCTCGCGAAAACCAAACGAGGCGTCATCCTGATCAACCTCTCACGAGGGGATCTGGTCGACTCTGACGCACTGGTCGCCGCTCTGGAAAGCGGACAAGTGGGCGCTGCAGCACTCGACGTATTTGCTCCGGAACCCATCCCGGCAGACCATCCGATTCTGAAAATGGATCAGGTCATCGTCGCCTCGCACATCGCCTCGTGCAGCGTTCCCGCTGTCAGAAAGCTCCGCGAAACCGCCGCGAACCTCGCCGCCATGGCCATTAAAGGCGATCCGCTTCCCAGTGTCGTGAACGGAGTCAAATAACGGCGGGGTCCTTTTCTATTCAAATCCCCTGTCACATCGATCGAGTCACCGTCACGTACGGGCGGTGACTTCGGTCGGGGCGAGAGACTTGCTGCACATCGATTCCACGGCGGCACCGGCGGCACTCCATCAGGTCAGCGGACATCTCCGGCTGAGCGGCTGCGGAGAGTGCCTGTTTTGATGAAGGATTATTTGATCATGACGGCGAAAATCCTGGTTACGGGCGGCTGCGGATTCATCGGAACCTGGG
>NZ_DASWWZ010000287.1:0-20358 GCF_036405755.1 Schlesneria sp. | reverse complement strand
TATTCAACGAATGAGGACGACAAGAATGCATTCCTGGAAAAGATTCGGGATGAGGTAGCACTGGAGTGGGCAAAGCGAGTGAAGCCGAAGGCAGAAAAGGAGGAGATGGTTTCAACGAAAGTGGGGAAGTATGAATCGCTTTTCTTTGAAACACTGCTCAAAGGAAAAGGCAGGAAGGTCCAGTGGCGGCAATGGGTCTTTATGGCGGGCGACCGCTGCTTCTTTATCGTGAGTACTATTCCACTTCATCTTGATGACGAAATCTTTCCTGACGTCGAGTCCATGGTACAGTCATTCGAAATGAGCAAGTGAACGAGAGACTACCGCGTCGAACGAGGATCGATGCCGTTACTTTCCGAAATTATGTTCGAATCATCGACGTAGGTGGACCACTGTCTGTCCGTCTCTACAAGCCAGCTTCAACCTCCTTTTGCTATTCAAGCGAACTTGAAACGTTCAATTCATGGAGCTTCCGGCAATGTCACGCTACGTCGGTTGGATGGGGCTTGCGCAGGTTGGCATTGTTGTCGTCGCGTACGTGGTCGTGAATTTGATGCTTGATATTCTCGGGTATCCTGAAGCAGAACTCGTAAGGTGGAATCCCATTGCAGTTCGATTTTACCACCACGGAGCAGGACTACTCATCGTACCGATCCTCTGGGTCCCCTATGCCCTGGTTTGCGAGCAAATCGACAGAGGATTGTTCTCTGCGACACTGGCAATGATTTTTGGGATTCTTTTTCCGCTGCTCATCCTGGTTGCGTTCCTGAACGCAATTGCTACACCTTACACTCGGCCCCTCTTACGAGCAGCGCCGCCACGGTCGCAGTCGGTACATCCCGGCCGTTGAACAACGACTTTGGCTGCATGGAACTCGTATCAATCACCGTCATTGAAGTAGCGGCACGTTGCACGTTCGTGAGGAATCGACCGCAACCTCACGGCAGCGATTGATGCTCTGATCCAATTCACTTCTGCCGAGCAGGCATTTTGGTGAATGATGTACTCTCATCGAAAACGCTGTCGGTTAGTTCGATGACTGTTCGGCCAGCTTTTTCTCGCGGCGGATGCGGAAGTCGTTGAGGTCTGCTTCGAGTGAGGTCAGGTCCTCGTCGGTGAGCGACTTCCGCGTGTCGCGGAGCATTTTCATGAAGTGGGCGATTTCCTCTGCGGCTCCGGGGTAGCCGATGTTCCCCTTGTCGCTGACGGACGTCGCGAGGACCTCGCCAGCGGGGCCCATGATGATGAACCAGGGATGTCCATTGGCGTTGGGCGGACGGTGTGCTTCTGAGACTTTTACGCCGTTGGACATTCGCAGAGTGTCGATCTTCACGTCGACAAAGTCTTTTGCAAGTAACGATTCATGATCCTGTACGAACTGCGACAGCACCTTACACCAGCCGCAATAGGGGTCCCCGACGCGAAAGAGAACTCGTTTGTCACTGCTTTTCGCGAGTTCCAGTTTTGAAGAGAGCAGTTGCTCGGCGTCGACCTTTGGCACGACCCATTTGGACAGGAAGGCGGTGACCCGAGCAGGATCGTGTCGCCGCCCCTGCTCGAGCGGCTCGGTGTCCTGGTTGGTCAGAACTTTGCCCTCTTGATCGACGATTGTCAGGTGCGGAAATCCCTGGACGCTGTGGTCGCCGGTATATTCCTTCATCAATTTCTCATTGGAATTCGAATCAACAAGAACGAGCTCGTACTCTTCGTTGACGATCTTGGCGACTTCCGGGACCTTGGTGAAACAATCGTGAAGCAGGTGACACCAGCCGCACCAGTTTCCGCCCCATTCGATGATGACCTGTTTGTCATCGCGTTGTGCACGTCGGACCGCTTTCGCGATCAACTCCTTGGCATCGGCAGTTTCATCGTAGATGGGCTTTCGCTTGGGTTTTGCGGGAGCTGCCGCTTCGACCGGAGTTTCCGCCGGTTCACTGCTCGTGCTTTCAGACGCGAGTGCAGGCTGCCTTGGGGTTTCTACGGCAACTGGGGTCGTCGACTCTTTGGATTCCGCCCCGGCGACGGATTGAGCTGTACTTGCTGTTGCTGGAGCAGCAGGAGCTGCAGGTGACCGGCTTTGACGGTTCGGCTCAGCCACGCTCCCACATCCAACCAGACCTATCGAAATCGTAGTAAGCAGGAATGCCAAGCTCAGCATCGATCGGACGATTCGTCTCATAGGAAGTTCCTTACGACGGGAATGCCGACAACCGGGTGTCGTTGCTGCGAGGACTGCGGGCTTGGGGGAGTGTGCCCGACCGACTCTCACTGACAAAGACATTATGCCATTATTCCCGCCGAGAAAGCGATCCCGTCTCAGAATTGTCGTTTGGGGGGAATGATCTCCGGCACCGCTCCAGAGATCTTGATCAAAGGTCAATTCACTCAACGAAGAGAGATGGGGAAGGGGAGTGGGGATACCGAAGCCCGAAACCACCTGGATGAACGCGGGTGAGGTCGGATCTCATGTGATTCGATCCGACCTGTGCGGGTGGTTTACGGGCCTTCGCGCTGGTGCACGGCACGAAGTGCTGAGTCGCACTGGCTGCTACCAGTCGATTGCCAGCTTGGTCCAGCGAATGCCACAGACACCTTGTTCGACCGACCAGTTGGTGGCGAGGATCGTTCCATCCTGCAGTTTGATGGCTGTGGGGAAGCCGAACTGAAAACTATCCAGTTCATCGACTCCGGTTGCCCCCTGATTCGGACCATCACGGAAGTCACGAGCGTCGTAGAGCAGGCCTTCGTAGACGACGGTCCAGGCAGTTTCGGTGAAGGTGACGAGCGCCATCACGATTCCCTGCTGACCGTAGCGGCGATTGTAAAGCACCAGCAGCCGATCTTCGCCCAGGGGGAGGAACGACAGGGTCTGGCCACGGATCCCCGTGGACTGGGGGTGACTCCAGGTCCAGCCGTGATCGTGCGAAATGGCGAAGCTGTTGGGTTGATCGTGGTATTCCCCGAGAGTCACCGTCCAGGCCGTTCCCATGACCGTTCCCGGGGTGATCTCTTCAAACTTCTGTTCCCAATACCCGTGTTTGTCGTTCGGATCTTTGAAGGCGGTTCGCAGATGAGGCCAGGTTTTTCCCCCGTCGTCAGAAATCGCGAGGACGACCTCTTCACCCAGACGCTCCTTCGTTGCGAGGACGGCACCGGGAGCGAGTAATCGGCCGCAGGAGAGAGGTCGAATGGAATGTGAAATCTCCATTCGGTGAGCCGGCATCGGGACCGGCTGCGGCGAGGACCACGTCTGGCCGCTGTCGGTCGACTGGCAAAACAGCGTCTGGCCTTCGCGTTCCCCATAGCGTTCATCGGGGCTCCCCAGATACCGCGTCCCGTAGGCGTAGATCGTCTTTCCATCAGCAGAGAGACTGATCTTGAGTGAGTTTGCAGAAGGGGGATCGATCGTTGCCGGGAGCAGATGTCCTTCGGCCTTCCAGGTTAAGCCACCATCCGTGGACCGAGCCCAATCGGTACCTCCGTGAACGTACTGGCCCCCCCCGACACTGAACGCACAGAGGATGTCGCCATTCGGAAGTTGCACGGCCTGCGGAAAGGCCGACTCTCGTTCATCGACGCGACCGGTACTCAAAATGCGAATTGATGGCAAAGCAGACTCCTTTTTCACTGATACGAATGCGCCGCTGGCTTCCTGGTTCAGCACACGGATTTGCGGAGCGTTAAATCGAGAGACAAATTACTTGTTACTTGCAGGAATTCATGGATCATGTCGAGGCAACCGCCTCGGGCTCAGGTCGTGGTTTGGCTGGGAGCAGGCAGATCGCCAGGATGATCCCGCTGAGGATGAACAGGGCACAGACAAGAAAGCTGAGGCGAAAACCCAAAACAGTGCTGTTCATTCCAAAGGCGGTCCAGCCGGACTGCTTGACACCATCGACGATGGCTCCATACAGATAGCCTGCCGGTGCCGCCGGAACCATCAGCATCGTGACGAAAGCCATGTTCCGTCGTAGTTGGTTGCGGCGTGATGCGGAAACGATGTAGTTCGGGGCGTAGACTCCGACGAGTTCACCCGCACCGTGAATTCCTGAGGCGAGGAGGTAGAGCGGTCCCGTCACCAGCATCGCCCAGATTTGTGACAACAGAAAAATAAATGACGTTGTCACGACTCCAAACCGGGGGCTTGTCCGAATCAGCAGCCACCCCAGCACCACACCGGTCAACATCTTGAAACTGAAACGGAGCATGTTCTGCACCCCGGCCGACTTCTCAGGAAGGTCGCCGAGCAGTTCTTTGGCATAAAGATTCATGTTGGAAGGAATGACGTTACCGGCATAAGCAAGTACCGTCACCAGCGTCGCGATCAGGAGTACTCGCTGCTGCAGGATCGCACGGAAATGATAGATCAGGGCGACGGCAGCACCGCAAGCAGCGACGTATCCGACGGCGGCCATCATTCCCGACGAGGCGACGCCAGCGGAAGTCGGGTTCGGGTGTGAGGAAAAATGCATGAGAACCACCGACCCGAACATCAGGGGAAGTCCGACAAGGACGCCAACAACCGACGAGACGGGCTCTCGCTCGACCTCCTTTTCCACGGGAGCAATCACGAAGAGCTGTGACAGAATTGCGGCAAGAGCCATAATCGGGGCTCCGGCACCGAAGAGAATGATGAAGTTTCTCGGATACTCGAGGCCCGTAAAGTGCAAGCCGAACAGATCGCCTCCCATCAGGGCGGTCTGTACGAAGGAACCCAGAACGGCCAGCAGGGGACCGGCTCCAAACGCCAGTCCCAGGGCGATGCCGCGACGTGACTCATCAGAACCCCGGGCGATGACTTCCCAGAGAAACGCCACGGCGGTGGGGAGTACGGCACCCGACACGGCTCCCTGCATGATGACCATAGCGAGCTTTGTCTGATCCGAGGCTGATGAGGACAGGGTGATCGCCAGCGCCGTCAGCATTACGGCTGAGGCTCCGTAACAGAGTGACAGGTTTCTTTTGAGTGACGAGACACGTGGCGAGAGCCAGGCGATCAGCGCCGGCATGGCGGTCATGGCAAAATACAATGTGCCCGGCAGGTTTGAAGTTCGCGCGTCCGCACCAAGCCGATCGCAGAGTGAGGCCTGCGTGATTCCCACGTACAACACGGGAGCGGCGAGATACTGGGTACCGGTGCAAAGAGCGAACAGGATCAGATTCCAACGCTGCTGCGGCCAGTTCAGGGGACAGCTTTGCAAGGCGTCGGAGGTGGATGTGTCGCTCATAGAGTCTCTTTAGAGAGGCGGTCGGAACCCCGCGTTAGCGGCCATTTTTCACAGCGAAAACCTGCGATCACTGTGAGACGATGTCATCATTCCCAAGGGAAGGGCAAAGGGTGGTTGGGTCGGGCTTTTCAGGATTTCAGTGGCAGCGTGACCGCTTCTCCTGTTCGAGCAGAAATCAGGCTGGCCTCGCAAATCTCGATGGCCGCGCGTCCTTCGGCACCTCCCACCTTGGGGGGGCGTTGCTCGCGAATACTGTCGATGAATTCCTGAATGACGCCGATGTGGGGGAACAATCGGATCGGCGACTTCGGTTCCTTCAGGTAGTCGAAGCGTTCTGGCGTATAGATCCGCTCCCACTTTTCGCCCTTGCCCAGGTCAAGATATTCGAAGTTTTCCAGATCGAACATGGCGTCGCGGCCGAAGCACTGGAAACGAACCTCACTGCTGGGGAGGCTGGGGTCGGCTAATTCTCCCGTGATCCACATGTGGGCCATGATGTTGTCTTCGAACACGATTTGCGCCATGACTGACAACGGGGGGCCGGGGATATCGCTGTAGGTCGTGGCCTGGGCGAAGACCTTAATCGCGTTTCGTCCGGTGAGCCAGCGAAGGAAGTCCGTATTGTGAGAGGCCATCCCCATGAAGAGTCCGCCCCCTTTGGGATCGGACATCCAGGCCCGATCCTTGAACAGGTCACGCGAGAGACTCAGAGGAAATGCGGAGACCGTGCGGAGCATCTGCACGGGACCGGTGGTTCCGTTGTCGATCAGTTCTTTCGCCTTGTTGGTGATCTTGCGGTAACGCTCTGTCTTGACCACGCTGAGGTTCACCTTGGCCGCTTCACAATCCGCGATCATCTGGTCGCATTCGGCCACCGTGGGGGCCATGGGCTTTTCGACAAGCACATGCTTTCCCGCCGCCGCCGCTTTCTGAGTCAGTTCCACACGAGCGATATCGGGGGTGGCCAGAATGACCGCGTGCACGTCGTCTCGAGCAAGCAGTTCTTCGTAGGAGGCGATGGCGGGGACGTCATAGTCTTTGGCGAGTTGTTCAGCCCGACGACCTCCCGAAATGGCGGCCAGGCGACAACCTTTGGCATGGTTGGCAACAACCTCGCTGTACGTCAGGCCCATGAAACCGCTGCCAATCATTCCGACGCCAATCGTCTGCATGAAGTATCCTCGAATCGTTGGAGAATTTTCGTGTCTTGAAGCAGGTGTTTTTGAATGGTCCCGTGACAGAGTGCTGCAGCATACCTTTGCGTCGCTGAATTTCCGAACAGGCGCATTCGCAGCTTTGCGGTGGACATCAGCGATTTGCCAGTCATCTCAATGATTGCGCCTGCAGGGGAGCACGGTCCTTTAGCAAGAGGGGCCGCGCTCTGATCTGCAGGTGACGCCGTCGCGCGAAGTGCGAATCAGGCGACGTGATTACTTTTCCAGTTTGAGTTCGACACGCTCAATCTGCGGGTAGCGGTCGCCGTTATCGGAAACCAGGACGGCTCGATACTGGATGGCTCGATGATCTGCTGCCACCGGGACAGATTGTTTCTCGATGGGTGTCCATGCAGCTTTGTCGAGTTTCGATTTGTCCGCAGCCGATCGAACGGAGAACTGAGCCAGCGTCTTTTCTGGCAGAGTTACCTTCGCAGAAAGATGGACACTGTTCGCCTTGTCGGACCACTCAAAGACGCGAGATTCGAATGCGTGGCGGTACTTGCGGTTGTAAATGTGACCGATGTCGGCTGCCCAGAGCAGGTGAGGTCCGTTCGTTGGCAGCTTTTGAATTGTCGGATTCTCGAATCGAGCACCATCGTTGTAGAAGACCTTCGACAGAGTGCGGTGGTCACCGTGTCGGGTGTGGCAATTGACAGCGAGGTCAATTTTGCCGTCCCCATTGAAATCGCCAGCGAGTGAGTCATTGACCGAATCGGCAAAGATTGTCGTCCGCTTGCGCGTTCCGAAGCCGGACTTACTTCCCCAGTAGAGATGGCAGGCGAGGTCCTCGCGAGTCAGCTCGCCGCTGTGCTGGGGGGAAAAAATGTCGAGATAGCCGTCGCTGTCGAAATCGGCGATGGTTCGTCCCAGCGGAGAGAATCCAGGCAGCCACTGAGCATTGGCGTGCTGATAGCCCGTCGGTTCTCCCCAGAAGATGACCAGTCCCATATCGCGGTGGCCGGAAACGGGATCGTTGTAGCTGGCGGAAAGCAGGTCCAGCCAGCCGTCTCCGTTGAAGTCAGCCGCGTCCACACCCAGTGGTCCGGAGATTTTCAGACGCTGCTCCCGACTGGTGTCGTATCCTTCAGGGCTTCCCCAGAGAATGCGGACGCAGTCGAGCGACCGTGAGGTAACGGCGATATCCAGCCAGTTGTCGCGGTTGAAATCCGCAATCAGATGCTCCTGAGCGTAGCCCCCCAGAACAAGGACGGCGCGGCGTTTGGGCGAATAACCGTCTGCTCCGCCGTAATAGATATAGAGTTCTTCCGGTTCACCTGGATGATCGGGGCCGAATGGTTCGAGCACCAGATCGAGATATCCGTCGCGATTGAGGTCAGCGACGCCGCTGGTCCCCAGAAAGTGTTCGTGCAGTACCGTTCGTTTGGTCGCTTTTTCCAGTCCTTCCGGAGTACCCCAGAGGATGTTCGCTCCGAGTGTTTCATCGCTGTGAGCATGTTCTCCGGCGTGTCCCGAGTTGAGGATGATCAGGTCAGTAAAGCCATCGGCGTTGAGGTCTGCGGCACTCGATTCATAACCGCTGTGAAACGGCAGCTTCCAGAGGTTTTGCGGGTCGAACCCTTGCGGGCTGCCCCAGTACATGTGCAGGGGGACTGCTTCGTCCAGTTCTCCCCCGATGCTGTTGCAGAAGACGGCTCGAGCCGGGAGTTCTTTTTCGGCCGGGGCGACGGCAACGTGCAGTGTCCCTGACGTTTGAAAGCCTTTCTCACCCCGCTTGAAGTTTCTCTGTCCATCACCAAACCAGGGAAATGATTCCCCATTGAAGGTGGTCTGGCCCTGATGGACTGCGACAGCCAGATCGATGTTGCCATCACCATCGAGGTCTCCTGCTGCCGTGGCAACGGCAATCGGGGCCTCCAGATTCGTGATCCGGTTTGCGGCATACCCCGAGGCGTCCCCCCAGAAGACCCGAACGACGTCGTTCGCGTTCTTGCCGACACCCGCTTGCTCGCCTCCCGCCGCGCGAGCCTGATCGAATTGAGTCAGCACGATGTCGGCGCGTTTGTCCTGATCGAGATCGGCAATTGTGATCTGCGTCGCCGGGAATGCAGGAATTCGTACGGGTTCGGACCAGGTCCGTCCCTCTGCTGACACGACCAAAGTCAACGCTGCTGCGGAGGACCCGACGACGAGGTCGTCCTTGCTGTCTCCAGAGATGTCACCCGAGGCAAGGCAAGTTGAATCGGCCATTGGAAGGGTGACTTCGGTCGACGTCGGCGACCACGGCTTTGCCTCTGGCAGACTACTCCAGATGAGAGAGAGCTTGCCATCGGACCTCAGGATTGCGAGATCACGTTTTCCATCCTGATCGAAGTCTCCGGACGCCAGGTCTGAGGCCTCAGGAATTCCCAGATCGTGATATTCCGTCACGTTGAATCCGGCGGGGCTGCCCCAATAAAGGCGAATAATCCTGCCCGGGGGTTGCTGCGGCATCCAGCGCGAACCCCCCAGTACGGCGATATCTTCCCAGCCATCTCCGTTCAGGTCCACGATATCAACGGAGGCTGCTGCCTCGATGGGCAGAGGTGAATTGATTCTATGCGACGACCATCCATCGGGACCGCCCCAGGCGATCATGACGAAACGTCGATTGTGATGGACTCCAATCGGATTAGGACAGAAGACAACATCGCTGTAGCCGTCATGATTTAGGTCAGCAATCGCACATCGTTGGGACCCCTCGACGGTGATCTCCGCTGTCTGTGTTGTGCGGTCCTTCGCAACGGTCCCCGCGCTGGCGGGCAGCATCTGGTACGTGTTGTGCGTGCAGTTAAAGAGCAGGTCTAGGTAACCATCCGAGTTCAGATCGAAACGGTTGATGGTGCGGAGCGTGCCATCTTTGGAGGGGTAAAAGTTGTGACCACCGTCGTCAAACTTGCCTGCGACGAAATCGGCGTGTAAATCGTCGACGAATTTCTGAGGCTCGGCAGCAAAACCGAGCTGATACGCGAGAATCGTGAAGAAGAGTGCTGCATCATGAACGAATTTCCGCTCCGCCATTCGAGAATCTTTCGCGAGGTGTTAGTGGAGTACGCTGTTGACGTCGTTCGCAGTGGGTATGTGGTTTCCCGAAAAGAAGTTAGCTCGACAGGCTGCAAAACAGGGATTTTGAGGCAGCGGGTCGCTCGGATCAAGGATCTCATCGTGGCAAACTTTGCTGCCACGCGAATTTGATTTCAGATGTTACGTGGATTGTCGACGAAATACAATTGTTTTTCGTCGACGGATGCATTAGCTTCTTCTTATGGTTACCAAGCTGAAAACCGTCCAAACGACGGCCATTTATGAAAATCTCCGGCGTCGACTGACCCATGGTCAGTTAGCGGCGGGTTCGCGACTTGTTGAAGAGAAGTGGGCCGAGCTTCTGGATGTGAATCGCAGCGCCTTACGGGAAGCTCTCAATATGCTCGCACACGAGGGCTTGCTTGAGACGGGGCCGAAGGGGGGATTTTTTGTTCCCGTCCAGACGCAAGCGGTTCTCGATGAGATTCTGGAAGTGCGACTTGCGATCGAGGTCGGTGCATTAGAGATCTTGCGAATCCGCGGCTCCATTCCCCCCGAAGGGTTAGAGCAGCTTCAGCAAATCTGCGGACTGATGCAGCAGTTGCTCGATTCGGGCTTTGAATACGGTTACGCCGAAGCGGATCGCAAATTCCATGAGGTGTTGGTGGGGATGGCGGGGAACTCGCGACTGGCTCGTGTTTATCAGCATGCTCCGCTGCCAATTTCCCCATTACCGGAAAGTTCTGAAGAGGGCCGTCGGGAGAACATGCAGCAGACGTTGTCCGACCACCGCGAGCTGTACCGTCTGTTGACGGAAGGGGCCGTGGAAGAGGCAATAAGGCTCTTGCGTCGGCATCTGCTGGTAGACCATCGAGAAATTGACAATCCGAGTTCAGGTGAACAGGTCGAGGCAAGCAGGAACGAGTAGCGAGGGGCTCAGCAGGCCACGAATTCGTGGCTCGCCCGCTCGAGGTTACTGTGACTCTTCATGTTCGGAAGGAATCAGATATCGCGCTTAACTGATCAGTATCAGTGTCCGTCATAAGCTGCGCCTGTCCGCCATAAGGTGGGGCGCCGTTCTGACGACGGGCACGTAAATCTCATCCTTGTCGCCCGTCGGAAGACTGTTATGCGAGATTCCCATCACCACAACGGATGTCGTCGCAGCGATCATCCCGGTATTGACCGGCGCGAACTTCTTCATGCAGGAGCGCTCACACTCCTGGGGACGGGTCTGGGTGATCTGCTGAAGCTCGAAGCTCTGGCAGGCACCTCAGCGAAATCGGCTCCGGCCAAGTCTGTCATTTTCATTTTTCAGTCGGGTGGGCCGTCTCAGCATGAGACGTTTGATCCAAAGCCGGAAGCGCCTGAAGTCGTGCGTGGCGAATACAGTTCGATCGCCACGGTGAATCCCGAACTCAGGGTTTGCGAGTACTTACCGAAGCTGGCTCAACGTGCGAATCTGTATTCGATCGTCCGTACGATGTACCATCCGTCGGATCGACAGTTCCGCAATGAACATAGTGCGGCCATGTATATGGTCAACACAGGCTATAATTCTCTGCCACCTGGTGAGAATACCAATTCGATTGCGATCCAGCGGTCTCGTCCGCTGGAGTGGCCGTCGATCGGTTCGATGATCTCTTATGCGGTCCCTCCCTCGAAAGGTTGTGGGCTTCCCCCAGTCATTGAAGTTCCCCGAACGCGTATCAGCTCGGGGGAATCCATCACCCCCGGCACTGCTCCGGGGATGCTGGGGCCGAAGTACACACGGTGGCGAGTCCATCTCGCACCACCGTGTCACGCACCCGATGCTGCAGGCTCGTGTCCAAACTGTTTCAGTCACGATCAGCCTGATGACCCCGATCGGCAACCCGGTAAGCTCCCGAAGTCGTGGTATGACAATTCGAGCTGTCGAAATCCCGATTTTGTCCTGCCCGATCTGGGAATGGGGCAGGGAGCTGTGGTTGAGCGAGTCGAGAACCGCGCCGCGCTGCTGGCTTCGCTGGATCAGATGCGGCGCAACCTCGACAGCTACAACAGCGTCCAAAAGTACGATGCCTACCAGCGTCAGGCACTGGAGCTGATTGTTTCGCAACGGGGAAAGCGTAATCCGTTCGATTTGACGCAAGAGACTCCGGAAATGCGCGATCAATATGGTCGCGAGGAATGGGGCCAGGCTCTGCTTGTTGCACGTCGACTGGTGGAATCCGGCGTGCGGATGGTGCAGGTCAATCTGCGAGGCTGGGATACGCATCAGAATGCATTCCGCGACTTGAAAGGAAAGTTGCTTCCTTCGCTGGATCGGTGCCTCAGCGGGTTCCTGGACGATATGCACGTACGGGGACTGCTAAGCGAAACATTGATTGTCATGTGTGGAGAGATGGGCCGGACGCCGAAGATTTCGCCAATTGCTGTTGGCGGTATCAACGCTGCGGGTGTTCCATTCACACCAGGGCGGCATCATTGGGGCGACGTCTTCCCCTGTTTGTTTGCCGGCGGAGGCGTGACCCCGGGACTGGCGATTGGCAAGACTGATCGCGAAGGGGGTCTGCCCGTCACTGAAGGTTATACGCCGGCCGACATGGCCGCGACGATTTTTTCTCAAATGGGCATCGGGCACGACGAAGAGTTCCCCGATATCGATGGACGCCCATTTCGCATCTATCAAGGGAGTCCTATCGCCAGCGTTCTCTAATCATCAGAGGCTGCACAGAAACGCCGCACGTTGCAGCCTCTCATTTCATTTTCTTTGCGCTCAAACCTGTCCAAGTTTCTTCACTTTGTCTATTTGGAGGTTGTCCCATGTCGCGCCAAAGGTCTCGCGGTTTCACACTGATCGAACTACTCGTGGTGATCGCGATTATCGCGGTCCTCATTGCACTGCTGCTGCCTGCGGTGCAACAGGCACGAGAAGCTGCCAGGCGGACCCAGTGCCGCAACAACCTCAAGCAATTGGGGCTGGCCATGCACAACTACAACAGCAGCTTCAACGTCATGCCTGCCGGACGTTACTCTCTCGCCGGGACTCCTTATCTAGGGCATAGCACTCAAACGATGCTGCTCCCTTACTTCGATCAGGCGAACCTTTACAACGCGTTGAACACCAATGTCGGATTCAATTCTCCCCCGAACTTTACAAAGCTCTCTTTGACAGTCCTGCCCGGCCTGCTGTGCCCGAGCAATCCGGTGACCGAAGGGGTCAACTGGACCGGTGGGACGAATCCCGATGGGGGGGATCCGAACAACGATACTGCTCGGACCCATTACGAAGGGATTTCGGACACCGGAACCGGACGTTTTGCCCCGCTGAGCCTTGTCATCGATAACGGGAACGGGATGTTCTATCACGACTCCAAGGTCACGTTCCGCGACATCACTGATGGTACGACGAATACCCTGGCGTTCTGCGAAATCATTTCGCAGGGACCTGGCACCTACTCATGCTGTTCCTGGATTGCTTACGGCGACGGGATTGGAACTCAGAACGGGATCAACGCACCGTTCCGGTCGACCCCGAATGGTCAGCCTCCTTACCAGCACGATATGTGGGGGGGGAACGCCTTCAGTGGCCCCGCCAGTTACCACACCGGTGGTGCCCACTTTGTGATGGGGGACGGTTCGGTTCGCTTTATCTCTCAGAATATCTCCCAGGTCACTTTGTCGGCACTGACGACCAGAGCCGGCGGCGAAGTCCTGGGTGAGTTCTAAACAAGGTTTTGCCAGTGAGGGGTGAATACTATGCGTTGGTTTGGTTTGCTGTTCGGTGTGGTCGCGATGGCCGGGTTGTCGGGCTGTGGAGAGGCCGGGCTGGAACGGATCGGCATGCACGGAATGGTGACATATAATGGAGAGCCCATCGAGGATGGGGAGATCTCCTTTCAGCCTGTCGAAGGGACGAAGGCTCCCCCGACATCGGCCATCATTACAGAAGGGCGGTATCAATTGCCTGCCAAGTGGGCGCTGGTGCCAGGGACCTATCAGGTCGCGGTCGTTTCCTATCGTGTGGCACTTGATGACAAGCTGCCCGGCGGCGCCCTTGACCGTCCACCCCCATCGGGAGGTATCGAGGTCAAGGACCAGCTCTTGCCGGAAAAGTTCAATACGAAGTCGACGATTGAGCGGATCACAGTCGAATCGGGTCAGGGACCCGTCGAGCAAAATTTTGATTTAGTCGACAACGATCCGCCGAAGAAGTAGATGTTCATTTCTCGAAACTCAAGTGGCATCACGGGCTCGTCTCTGACGAGCCCGTGTCACTTTCCGCGGTGCCCAAATTCTCCCTCGTCAGCGTGTAGGATGAACAGAGTTCTGCGACGGTGAACTCGCACGCCCCGTGGTGTCGGGTCCCGAGAACCTGCTTCTCGCCGCAGGACCACTCGCCTCTCCTGCACAATTTCGGAAATTTCTTATCCGAAGAACGCGCGGGGGGAAAAACGCGTCAAGTAATGTACGCGCTCCGCAGAGCAGTCTTAGCCCGATGTGCTATCGAGAGCCTGTGTTTGAAATCGCACTCGATCAAGTCTAGTCCCGGACGATTAGGCGCGATGACTTGTCGCGAGTCCATTTGATCTATCGAACCACCAGATCACAGGTTGTGAGTCGGCCGAAAATCCAAATCGTGTGGATGCTGCACGGTCGTATCGCTGAAAACTGGTCGCGTCAAAATCGACTGGTGCATTTCCCCTGGGTGCTGCAGAAATCCCGTGAAGTTCTGGTTGCCGGAACTGAATGCACGATGAGGGGCCTTCGAGTCAGCGGAGGCGAGTCGACTGGATCGATTATCTTTGAAAAAGTGGTAGTCTGACTCATCTCGTCGGCATATGATAACCGGCCGAACCTTGCCTGAAAGAGCGTGGGCCGTCAACGTGCAGGACCGATTACAACAGGTCAAATGCCTGACGCGAACATGACTCACTGACGACTTGGCGCTTTCGCAAACGGGTCTCGTTGGCACGTTCGTCTGTTCAAAATCGACGACGTTCGTCTGTTCAAAATCGACGACGGCCGATACAACGCATCCTGACAGAATGTCGACCTGACAACTCGAAGCTGCAACTCGGACGGGAATGGATTCCGGCTCAAAAGATTCTTCATGCTGCAAGGTATGAAGTTGAGGTTTGGTGTTGGTGTAACGTCGCTATCGAACAGGCCCCGGATGGCGGCGGGTTTCGTCGAGGGCTCTGGCAGCTTGGTTGGGGAGGCAAGGAATGCCATTCTTAACGAGAAATGCAGTCGGCTTACTTTTCGTCTCTGCGTTGGCAGTTGACGTTCAGCCGATGACGAAGGCCGAGGATGGAGTTTCCATTATTCGGATTCCGTCCGTTTCGAAAATTGTTGATGAAGACCGTTTTCAGGAGCATGTCGTGGAATCGACTCCGGTCGCCTCGGGCAAGCTGCTGAAGTACGCCGTGAAGCTCCGAGCCAAAGACACGCGATCCGCGCTGGCTTCAGGAGTCAACGTCGCTGACGGCATCCTGACGTGTGCGCACGTTGTCGAAGGATTCTCAGAATTCACAGTGGAATGTGATGGCGAAGCGGCAACCGCACGTGTCGTCACTGTGGATGAACAGCACGACTTGGCGCTGCTGTCTGTGAAATGGACTCAGCCTCACGCAGAAGCTGTGCTGACTAAGACCAGTCCTCAACCGGAGGAACAGCTTACGAGCGTGGGCCGACAGAAGGATGGGACATTTTCGGTCGAACTTCATTCGCTGCAGAAAATCGAAAACAGGGAATATCTCTATACCAACCCGCCCCAGGAAGGACGGAGTGGATCCGGGATCTTCAACTCGGATGGCAAACTGGTTGGGATTGTTCTGGGCAAGATCGTTGATGTTGAACCGTTCATCGGACGGGCTGCCGTGGTCGAAGATGTCAAGAAATTGGTGACTTCGAAGCGTGCGAAGATTAAGGTGGCGAGTCGGCGGAGTGACAGCCAGACTCCCACGGTGGTCCGCAAGAGCTTGCAGTAAGTGCTTCTCAACCTTTGCAGAGCCACTGACTCTCTTCAAATGCCGGCAACAGGGGTGAAATGATGTAGACCCCGAAACTCACGACTGGAGTTCCAACGGTTCGCCGGAATCGATTCCGGTGAGCCGAGCAAATACTGATGGAGACTGCGCCGCGATAATCCTCACCTGACCCGGCCGACGGTTGCGGTGGGGCAAGTTGGCATAACGACTGACGAATCATGAATGGCCGCTCGAGATCCCGGCGATCGCCCTCTTCGTCCCTGTTTCCGTGCGCGTCGAATCCTCCAAACGCGTTGGGGGGATTGTTCCACCCTCGACTGTTGTCAGGAGAGACTGTCCATGCGACCGGACTCGGTCACGTCTGAGCACTGGTGGAGCTATGGATTTCTCGACGGCGGCGTTCCATAGCCAGGTACGGAGATTTCATCGCTTCGAATCTAAAAACACTCTGCATTCCGGTCGGAAACAGGAAAGCAGAGTGCGTCGATTCAGAGATTACGGAGTAGTCTTTCGGCAAACATGTCCGTCCAACACCGTGGCCTTCGAACGCTTGCTACTTACGGCGTTCTTCGCCCTTGGGGGCTTCCTTGAAGAGGCGGGCGTTGATGTTCTTCACGGTTTCTCCCCGATTGGCGACCGCAAGTTTTCCCGTCAGCTTGATCGTCTTGGGTGGACGACAGCCGGTGTCATTACATGCCTGATAGGTAATGGAGATTTCCATTTCGTCCATTTGTCCGGCCGCTTTCTCAGGAACCGTTACAACTCCGCGGATTGCGACTTCCCCCTCGTAGACGTCCACTTCCGCCTCTTCTCCTTCGAACTTGAATCCGTGGCCCTTTGGGTACTTAGGATCGGAGAGTTTTGCACCGGCCTTGGACTTGAAAGTGACCTTCGTGGGAATCAGATGCTCCTGGCTGGGCGGGTTCGCGTTGATATGCCAACCCTCTTTCACGTCCAGCAGGACGAGAAACTGGCTGGTCCCACCGGGTGGCAATTTGTCGGTCGAGAGGTACGCCCGACCGGTGACCAGTTCATCCTTTTTCGGACGTTCTTCTTTCTGATCAGCAAGTACGACTACAGGTTCCTTCGACGCGGCGGGCTGCTGAGCGGCTGCGGGTGTGACCTCGGCTGTCACTTCACGGGTGTCCGCCCCTTTGGTTTCTCGCTCGGCTTCGAGTAATTCGGTCGCTGCCAGGGCGAGATTGGCCAGTCCGCGAGGGGACTGTTCCATGCTCGACGCAAGCAGCTCAATTGTTGCGCGTGCCTCTTCGCGGTAGGCCTCGATTCCGGTCAGTTTTGACAGCCGGATCAGGTTTCTTGCGCTGACACTGTTTCCGGCAGGCAGCACACCGTCATACGAATTTTTTGTGCGCGCCAGAAGCTCTTCGTGATGGTGCGATGTGAAGAAGAACCCACCGTTCGTTTCATCCAGGAACAGGCGCAGCTGTTCGTCCTGCAGTCGCTTTGCCGACTTCAGCCATTTTGAATCTTCAGTGGCGTCGTACAGAGCGAGCAGACCGTCGATGAGAAATGCGTAGTCGTCCAGGTAGGCATTGAGTTTGGCCTGATTGCCCGTCCAGACGTGCAGCAATCGGCCTTGGGGATCACGCAGGTTTTCGAGAAGAAAGGTCGCTGCTTTCTCGGCAACCCGAACGTATTCAGGGTGCTGAAGCGGCGAGGCGGCGCGGGCGAAGGCGCCGATCATCAGTCCATTCCAGCAGGTCAGCACTTTCTCGTCACGAAGTGGTTTCTTGCGGAGATTTCGGACAGCCAGCAGCTTCTTGCGGTCAGCGGTGAATTCATCGAGCTCGCTATTGGCCAGCCCCTTCCCCTCTTCTTGGGCGGCGGTGGCCGATTTAGGCAATCGCCGCGGGGAAAGCCGAAGCACGTTTCCGTGTTCAAAGTCTGACAGGTCCTTGATGCGATACGCTTCCTTGAAACGTTCTGCGCTGTCACCCAGGATGTCGCCAATTTCGCTCGCTTCCCAGACGAAATATTCCCCTTCGATTCCATCGGTTTCAGCGTCGATTGCCGAGTAGAACGCTCCTTCCGGGGACGTCATTTCGCGTGTGACGAACTCCAGGATCTCTTCTGCAACCTGTTTGTAAACGGGGTTGTGGCTGGTGCGAAACCCTTCGACAAACACGTCAGTCAGCTGAGCCTGGTCGTACAGCATTTTTTCAAAGTGGGGGACACTCCAGCGACGATCGACGGAGTATCGATGGAAGCCTCCGCCGACATGATCGCGGATTCCGCCACAGGCCATTTGAATGAGAGTCAGATCCAGTAACTGGGCCACTTCAGGGTTCGGCGTTCTGCGCAGGACCTGCTGAATGAAGTTCAGCTTCGTGGGAGTCGGAAATTTGGGGCCCTCGGGATTGCGGGCATTGAAATCAATTCCGCCGAATTCCGGATCGAAACTCGATGCAATTGCCGCAAAGGCGGTAGAGGTCAACTTGTCGTTGATTTCAATCGTCTTTAGAGCGATTTTGGGTCGCATCAGACGCTGGGTTTCGTTGGAGATGATGTCGGCGTTTGCCAGCATCTGTTCATGCTGATTCTTCCAGACGTCGAGCAGCTTTTCGAGAACCGTCGGGAATCCCTGGCTCCCCTCAGAATCCTCCGGGGGGAAGTAGGTACCGCCCGCCACAGGCTTGGCGTCAGGGGTGAGGAACATCGAAAGGGGCCAGCCTCCATTTGAAGGTGACCCGATCATCTGAAAATAGACCTGCAGGGCGGTCATGTAGATATCATCGATATCAGGGCGCTCTTCGCGGTCAACTTTGATGCAGACAAAGTGTTCGTTCAGCGTCTTGGCAATCGCTTCATTGCTGAAGACGTTTCGCTCCATCACGTGACACCAGTAGCAACTGCTGTAACCCACGGACAGAAAGACCAGCTTGTTTTCTTTTCGGGCTTTCTCGAACGCTTCCGGACCCCAGGGGTACCAGTCGACGGGATTGTGAGCGTGGAGCAGCAGATAAGGGCTGCTCTCAGTGGCGAGGCGGTTAGTGCGCTCGGCCTTGTTGCCGGGTGGGGAGGCTTCCTGCGAAGCCAGGTCCCGTTCGCACAGCACTGCCGATCCAACCAACCCAATCAGGGTCACCAAAACCCGACGGTCAAGTCGCATATCTTGCATTTCGCGTCCTGCCTTTGCCGATTCCATGTCACAGTGAAACTGTACAGTGGAACTATAACGGTTTGACGATACAGAGGTTCGGAACTCCATCAAGGCCCCGACTTTGTCTTGATTCTAATTTCCCGGAGGCGACGCCGAAAGGGGACAGCAGCGCTGTCAACGTCGATGTTGTACCTGAATTCCCTGAAGGGGAGGGCCTGCGCGCGGGGACGCGGCTGGCTGGAACCATCGATGACAGCGGTTTGGGGGGGGAGACTATTCGAGTCGGCGTCTGAAGTGGACACCGTAGCGGCGGGGGGACTTTGGAGGGATCCGGGGCGGGCTCGCCGAACTTCATCGGGGAGCCGGTCCGGTGGATTGCAGCGAGTCAGTGTCGCAGTGATTGACTTTGACTCGCACGGCCACTCCTCCCTGTTCAGGACAAGCAGGAGTGGCACGCGGGTCATTTCGCAGTCAGTGCTGTACGTCGAGAAAACAAAGGGTCTTCTGAACGATCAGCCTGTCGACTGCTCTCTCGCAGGTGTGAGATTACTTCTTTGCTTCTGCATAGCGGCGAGCAACTTCAGGCCAGTTGACGATGTTCCAGAAGGCGGCGATGTAGTCTGGTCGGCGGTTCTGGTAGTGCAGGTAGTAAGCGTGTTCCCAGACGTCGAGTCCCAGCAGTGGCGTGCGGCCTTCCATCAGGGGGCTGTCCTGGTTTGGGGTGCTTTCGATGAGCAGTTTGCCCTTATCGAACGACAGCCAGGCCCAACCGCTGCCGAAGCGGCTCGTGGCGGCCGCGTTGAATTTTTCTTTGAACGTGGCGAAGCTGCCAAAGGTGCTGTTGATCGCCTGGGCGAGTTCGCCGGTCGGTTCCGCTCCGGTGTGAGGAGCGAGAATGGTCCAGAACAGCGAGTGATTTGCATGTCCGCCTGCGTTATTGCGGATGACGGTGCGAATGTCTTCGGGAACGGCTGCCAGGTTGCTGATGATTTCTTCCGCCGATTTATTGGCGAGTGCTGGCTGTCCTTCGAGTTTCGCGTTGGCGTTGTTGATGTAGGCCTGATGGTGTTTCGTGTGGTGAATCTCCATCGTCTTGGCATCAATAAACGGCTCGAGCGCGTTCGTCGCATACGGCAATGGTGGCAATACGAAAGCCATAATAATCTCCTGAGTGAAATCGGTCGTTCAGAATGATGCAAACGGGGCAGACTTGTCGGTTCTTCTCGTGCAATTTTCCTGCCGTGATTCTAGGTGTTCCCTGCAGTGAAGCAAAGCAAGACGGCGAAGTGACTCTGAACTTTCAGCATGGAGGGTGGAAATCGTCCGGGAGCGAAATCGTCCAGGGGCGGATGTTCGATTATCGGAATCTCGGTGAACTGAGTAGACGACGCACACTCTCGCACGTAGAGTCTTCAACGATTCGCATGCGAAGGTGAACGGGGATTTGTTCGTTTTTTGTGGATCGAAACGTCCTTGGGTTTGTCCCGCCGGGCTCACGCAAGCGTTCGAGTTCCGTTGTTCGAGCAATCCTTGCGGTCACTTCGCGAGTGTGAGCCACGTCGTTCGGCTGCCGTCGGTGGAAACGGCAATCGAGTTGCGACGCCTGACGGTCCTGAACCCACTACCACGCTTCTGGTTCATCGGGCACTCCGATGACACCGGGAATTGCCACGGAAACACCGATGAAAGTTCAGCAGTTTCTCGAACACCACGGCCTTAATCAGAACCCCTTCAGTCAGGAAGACGCCCAGACCGATCCGCTGTTTCAGAAGCTGGGAGCGGATGGCACCTTCCAT
>NZ_DASWWZ010000286.1:0-15220 GCF_036405755.1 Schlesneria sp. | reverse complement strand
AACCCCTGCAGCCGACCTGCAAATCGGACACGCAGCCGCCACGCTCTGTCACTTGGGAAACATCGCCTATCGAGTCGGCCATGAAGTGAAGTTCGACCCGCAACTCTTGAACTTTGGATCAGACAATGATGCCAACGCACTTCTGGTAAATTCCAGAGCGATCGTTTCGTAGGAAAGCGATCCCGCAGTCGCGTATCGGCAATCACTGTCTTTCTCGTTTTTGGACCCGCAGGCGGTGTACGTACCAAGTCTCATTCTCAGGCAGCTCACCTGTATCCCCGATCGGCAATCGATCATTGAAGCAGCGAATCCCGATTTCCCTCTCGACGAGGGGAAGCTGTAGTAAGCCACACCGCTGGTGTGTCTATTCAAGAGATCTCCAGCGACGACCATACGCGGCCGCGTTCCGACCTCGGTCGATTTTAGCCAGAACGATTTGAGAGAGAATTATCTCGGTTCAGTTCACATTGCTGACATGAAAAATCGCGTCAGGTCCATTCCCCGGAGCAGACTCTTCATGCGAACCACTTTGCGCGTTTGTGGACTACTCCTGGTTCTGGCAGGACTCGCATGGTTGTTGTGGTACCAGAAAAAAGCCGAATTCGCGGAACAACGAATTACTCTCGAGCAAGAGCGGCTGAAATTCACGCCACCCCCGATTGAAGTCGACGGCATTCAATTCGGTGTCTCGATTGATGCATTGAGCGTTCAACCGTTGGCCGATGCAATTGCAGCCAGACCCGCCGTCGATGACCTCCTCGAAAAACGCAGAAAGGAGATCGTCTGGCCAGATCTCATCGTCCCGATGAAGGTCAACATGCGTACGACGGCAGACTTTAAAAAGGATTATCTGCGATACCGATTACGCGAACTCGACTCTTATCGCAGAATCACCAAGGATGCTGATGTCGCCCGGCTCGCCGGAGAAGTCTTTGTAGAGGCGTATGTACGCGCCACTGGCGGATTTCATGAAGAGAATGTCGACTATAATGATCTACTGAAGTTAGGCCATGCAGCTATTGATGCTGGAGCCGCCGACCCGTTACTTCGTACTTACTATGCTTGTGTGAAATGGATTGCGAAAGGCGACAAACTTGAATCCGAACGGATCTGGAACGAGGTTGTCAGTGAGCTTCCTTCGACAGATTATCTCAAAACCGTGCAGGTCTATGCGAGGTGTCTGCTCCATGACGCCGCAGAGCCGACCGACATCGCCAATTCAACCAATCGCTGGCAACACGCCGTAGCAGCGATCGTTCAGTGGTTGGAAGAAGATGCAGCCAATCTGGAGTTTCTGGAATCTGTTTGCCATCGCCTGATCAATTTGTGGGACAATGCATCCCTGGAACGGCGTGAAATGCTTCTGGGGGGAGTTCTTCAATCGAAGAAGATCCATCCCTACGTCGTTCACCTGCTGACGGGCCAGTACTTCGCCACCCGAGCACTTCACTTGATGCAAGGTGAATACATCGAGTCAGGCATCGATCCCGATTCGAAATCTGTCGTCCTGCACAGAAAAGCCGTAGACCACCTGAAGTACGCGTGGCACTTGCATCCTGAATTGCCATATGCCCCACAGTCTCTGGTCGCTATCTCCAGGTCAAAAACACTTCCGGGAGACACCCCGTACTTTTGGTTTCTCCAGTCGATTGAGGCGAGATTCGACTACTACCCCGCATACGAATCGCTTTTGAACTCATTACATCCTCGATGGGGTGGTCGCTACGAGAGCATGCTCCTGTTTGCGAATAACTGCGTCAACACTGATCGCTTCCAGACATTTGTTCCCTTCTTTGTCATTAACGTCCTGACAGATCTTTCGAAATTGGAAGATTGGTCTCTCAAGGAACACCCGGAAGCAATAAAACTACTGCACCACCTGGTCGCAGCGCGCAACACTTATCATAAGGAACATCCACAAGAAGTCCTTCGAGACACATTCACTAACTACTCCGCTTTGATCATCTTGCAGCTGGAAGATTGCAAACTTTTCGAACTGGCAGCGGACTATATTCCTGCGGTTCTTGAAGGCATCAACTGGACCTTGTTGCAGGAAGAGTCACGACCGGGTCGTTATCTCACAGCGAGACTCAGGGCTGCACAAGGCGAGTTGCTGAAACCGATTCTGGATTTTGACGAGAAGCTGCGGACACCCTTCGAAGCATCAAATGGACCCGAATCGATTGCGGAACTGGAAGGCCAGTACAAAGAACTGAGAGACAGCTCATTCCAACAGAATCCCGCCGCAGCGGACTACTTTCGCCACCTCGAGACCATGCTCAAACAGTTACGGCAGTTCTCCTCCGGAGAATTGGTGCCTCTGGCAATTGATTCGCAGCTCAGCGGATGGGAACCCTATTGTGATAATTATACTGTCACCGAGGAGAACCACGTGATGCTTTCCCGAAGGTGGAGTATGAGGGGCCAGATCAGCCTGCGCCCCCTGGCCAGTTTCCGTCCTCCTCTGGAGTTTGAAGGACGCCTTGAAATTTTGGAGCCAGAGCCCTATCCGTCTGACGCAGGTGTGGGGTGGTCCCGGGAGGGGATGAAAAGCGAGACTGACTTGTACTCATCGCTCTTACCGCACTTCACGATCAAGCCTTCAAAATTTGCGACGTACCCCTCGACAGAAAGGCTTCGGCACGATTATGCACAGATCGTCGTGGGGTCTACCCCCCGAATTGGAATGTTTCCACTCAGCTCAACAAAGTCGCATCATCTCAGAGTCAAACTTTGGCCCAAGGTGGCTGAATACCGCGTCGATGACGAAGTCTTACTCTCAATCAATCTGCCCGAAGAATTACCTCCCGATGGTTGGCTATGCCTCGGTGAAAATAGCCCCTTGAGCTCTCGTGCCCGAAGGTTGTCAAGCGGCGCGATGGAGTGGAGTCAACTTCAGGTTCGCAGACTGGATACGGGATCTCCACCTCTTCCTGAGGTCTCACTCGAACAACGAGTCGCGTACTGGGAAAACCGCTACGCCGATGATTCAGAAGACACGGCCGCATTGCTTGGACTTTGCAGTGTCCGCTTCGAACAAGGCAAGGATGAGGCTGTCCTTGCATTGGCCGACGAAGCCCTGGCCAAATGGCCCAGGATCAATGGATTCAGTTACTGGAAGGCACTCGTCTTTTTTGATCATCTCCGTGATTACAAGGCGGCGGCCGAGCAGTTCAAAATCGTCCTCAGCGAGCCGCGCGACATCCCGGATGCCCTTTCTCGGTATGTCGAGATTCTCGCCATCGGTCCAGACGACTCACTGCGTAACCTTGATTCAGCGAAACAGAGCGCCGAAATGAATGTGCGACTCACGCAGCAGCCACACGGACGCGCACTCGCCGCCCTCGCTGCGGTCTATGCAGAACTGGGAGATTTCGATCAGGCGATTCAACATCAGGAGGCTGCGCTCAAAGTGTCCGACGAAACATTGCGACTCGACTGGGAAGAACGCCTTCGCAAATATCAATCCCGGGAACGATACCGTCTGCCCCTACGTTCAAATCCTGCCGGTGAAATGTGACCGCTTGATCTCTGCGAGCCGTGGCGTTGATGCTCGTGATCGTCACGCTCGTGCGAGCGCTCACCATTTCCCAGAGGAATTGATTCATTGAATCTGTTGCTCATCCTGAGGCGACAACAATCATCTCGACAGGGCGTGAAGGTTCTGGAAAGTGCCAATCCGGATTCGACCTAAGTTGCCGCACATTCTTGGCACCTGCACTGTTCAGCTGGACAATTTTTTCGCGTATGATCCCTGTGCCCTGTGTGATGCAATTCGTGTCGGAGCTTTCTCCCGTCCGACTTAGTCACCGAGGTGCGGCATCGACACTCGAATCGGGTGTGAAGATTGATGTCGCCGAGTCTCCTGTGAGTCCGATATGACCATTTCAAGTTGGTGCGAGACGACGCCGAAGTTTGCCAATCCCGTAACCGCCCTCTCAGCCCACTTCGTGAACGGTCTCACATGGGGATCGCGCGACCTTCAAACCCCGACTGAATTAGCTCGACTTCCGCTCTTTTGCGGCAGTCGGTCCCAGGGATCAGCTCGCCCACGAGACTCAAACGAGACGTTCTCTGGCCATTCGAAACCACAAATCGAGGGGCCAATTGTTCAGCCATGAACGCAGTGCCGCAACCGTGTTGCTGATTATAAGACACAATACACAACTGCAGCGAACTTTTTCGTTGCTTCGCCGCATATCGCACGATGATACGTCCTGGAAAAATTAATGAGCCACACTGAAACCAGTTCGACCGACGGTGCTGCCGACGAATCTGACCATACAGCCGAACCGACTCCCCTCCCCACTGAGAGCCCCCGTCCGAGAAGCCTGTGGGTCAGGATCCGTGAAGCAACAGGTACCGTCTACGGCGACATCGGCACTTCGGTGCTCTACACGACGATGGAAATCACTCGTGAGACCGTACGACTGAAAAACCATCATTTGCCTCACAACGAATTGAACGCCCTGTTGCTCGGCGGCGGGGCCGATCTCCTCAACCGCAACGAAGTCCTGGGAGGACTGAGCCTGGTTTTCTGGGCACTGATGTTTGTCACCATCAAATATGACCTGCTCGTCATGCGAGCCGATGATCGCGGGGAAGGGGGCACATTCGCTCTCTGGAGCCTGCTGCAGGGATATACGGGTCGTGTCGTAGGAATTACGGTGCTGAGCTATCTGGTGGTAGCCGCGGCAGGTCTGCTGGCATCGGATGGCATCATCACTCCATCGATCAGCATGCTCGGCGCATTCGAACCCCTGGGAGAAACTCCCGCGATCATTGCAACACTGTGTTGTCTGTTCGTGATGTTCAAAGTGCAGTGGCGAGGTACAAGCAAGATCGGTGGCTTCTTCGGCTGGTTCATGCTTCTCGTCTGGTTTCCCTGGATCGCACTGAAAGGGCTCCCATGGATCATTCGACGACCAGACATTTTTGAAGCGGTGAATCCCTGGTTTGCTCTGCAGTTTCTGATGAGCTTCCCCAGCGCCGGAGCGTTCGTCCTTCTCGGCGTCGTCGTTCTCGCCATCACGGGAGGAGAAGCGAAGTTCGTGGACATCGGCCACTTCGCAGTGACGAACCACGAACCTTCGTCGGTCAGCGAAAGTCTGCCTCCAGCGTTGTCCGGGCGATACCCCGTGATGATCTCCTGGCTTGTTTTTGTGTTGCCTTGCCTGCTGCTGAACTACGCAGGACAGGCTGCGTATATCCTGCAGGAAGGGGTACCTCCGCGAGGCAACTGCTTCTACGCATTGACGCCCAAATTTGGTGACGACACGACCAACTATGTGATGCTCGTGATTGATCTGTTTCTGTCAGCAATCGCTGCGTTCATAGCATCGCAGGCGTTAATCACAGGCCTCTTTTCCATCACCAAGCAAGCGATTGAACTCGGATTCATGCCGCGCTGCGACGTCCGGTACACCAGCCACGAAGCGGAAGGACAGGTTTACCTCCCTGCCGTCAACTGGCTGATGTTCGCAGGTTGTGTAGCAGTGACGCTGTCATTTAGAAGTGCTGGAAATCTTGCCGCCGCGTACGGAATTGCCGTCACAGCGACGATGGTCATCACCACGCTCTTCTTCGGATACGTAACCTTCTATCGGTGGAGATGGCCAATCTGGCTGAGCATCCTGGTTTGCTTACCCATCCTGCTCGTCGACCTGACATTCTTTACCAGCAATCTGCTCAAGATCATTCACGGTGGATACTTCCCGGTTCTGATTGCAATCGCTCTCACCACCATCATGCTCACGTGGCAGTGGGGCAGGTCGCAGTTGAGTTCGGCCTTCTACCGCTTTGGAGTTCGCGAAGGAAAGAAGCTCGACTGGTTGATCGCTCTGCGAGATATGCTCGATGACCTCGAACTTACGATGCAGGAAAATCTTCCCTATGCCCGAAAACTGGTTCAAGGTCGCCGCAAGATTGTCGAGAGCGATCGTGCCGCAGTGTTCCTTTGCTCCAGACCTATTCGAGGTATCGACGACTACGTGCCAATTGTGTTGCGCGTCTTCCTGAAGAAGTATGGCGTCTTACCTTCTTACATTGTTTTCCTGCACGTAAGGCAGATTTCGCAGCCCTACGCGAAGGTGACCCCGTCGCGTTATGAAGTCTTTCACCTGGGACATGACATCGACTCTGTCGTCGCAACCTTCGGCTATCTGGAACAGCCGTCTGTTCGCGAAACCTTGCGGGAACTGCAGTCCGCGAAGCAAATCAGGATTGCCGCCGACCGCTGGATCATCGAGGTGGGTGAGGAAGACGTCATCGCGGGGCAGGACTTGGGGCTGCTCCAGCAGCTCAGACTCTGGTTATTCCGCTGGATCCTGAGGATCTCAACGCCCGCACATAAATACCTTGGCCTGGTTTACGATGCCGCCATCTCGAAAGAGATTATCCCCGTGGTCTTCAACAGAGATGATGCCAAGGTCGCTTTACCAGAACTGGAAATCGAGTCAACCGGAGAAGGTTCCCCCGCGTGAGCGTTCCACCCGGGGGCAGTTCTTCACCGACTCAATTCGG
This sequence comes from Schlesneria sp., assembly GCF_036405755.1. Classification (NCBI taxonomy): domain Bacteria; kingdom Pseudomonadati; phylum Planctomycetota; class Planctomycetia; order Planctomycetales; family Planctomycetaceae; genus Schlesneria; species Schlesneria sp. Next base: position 8,698 of record NZ_DASWWZ010000286.1, on the reverse strand, counting down.
CACAGGTGTCTTGCTGAGAATCTGCTTAAGGACGGAATTTGCTCGGTCCCGCCGGCCTTCGTGCAAGATGCCTTTGACCACAATTCGATGAGCAAGAACGGGGAGGACGAGTCTCTTGATGTCGTCAGTGACGGCGTACTGGCGACCTTCGATCAGGGCCAGTCCCTGGACAGCCCGATAGAGCGTGATCGCCCCTCGCGTACTGACGCCCAGATGAAGTTGCTCGTGGTTTCTCGTTGCATCCACAATTTCGAGGATATAGTCATTCAGGGAATCTTCGACTTTCACAGCGCGAGCGGCCGACTGCAATCGACGAAGCTGCTCCGTCGTAATGACTGAACCCAGTTTTTCACCCGGTTCTCCTTCCCGGTGATTGATCAGCACGTTCTTCTCGATCTCGCGAGAAGGGTAGCCAATCTCGATGCAGATCATGAAACGGTCAAGCTGATTTTCCGGCAACGGATAGGTCCCTTCGAACTCGAAGGGGTTTTGCGTCGCGAGAACAAAGAAAGGATCTGGCAAAGTATGTGTCTCACCCTCAATTGTCACTTGCCCTTCGCTCATCGCTTCGAGCAGGGCACTTTGCGTTCGTGGCGTCGTTCGATTGATTTCATCGGCCAGCAACACATTTGTAAAGATGGGGCCCGGCCGGAACTCGAATTCGCCACGATTCGGCAGGAAGACATTAGAACCGAGGATATCACTGGGCAGCATATCAGGGGTGAACTGCAGCCGTTTGAAATCGCAGGCCAGGCTGCGGGCGATCGCTTTGGCCAACGAAGTTTTTCCGACTCCGGGGGCGTCTTCCACCAGCAGGTGTCCTCCCGACAGCAAGGCAACGAGCGAAAGGTGAATCGCTTCAGGTTTGCCCAAAATGGCAGACGCAATATTTCGTTCCAGCGCCGCAATCAAATGCAGTTCGTCGGCCACTCAAATCTCTCCAAGTCAAACAATTCGCCCGGGTGCTATTCTATACAGTGTCCAGCTTCATCGGCGCCTCGTCAAACTCACCACGGCCACAAATTGATAAGTTGCCATGCGTCCGACACAGGCCCTCGATTTCACGAATACATTCCCACAGACAGGTTCCATTTTTCGACCGTGGCCCGGCAGAGCGCCCGGTCAATCGGCAATTCCAGAGGCCTCCCCCGCCCATCCAGAATCACTCCGACGGTGCCTCCATGCACAGTCGCAGTGCGACTCTTGCCAGGCCCATTCCCCACGTCAGTATCTGCGATTGGTGAAAGACTGACCTCGGCGGTTTGTCCCACTGCCAGAGGCAACCGGATCAGTTCGCCGAACTGCAGTTCCCCTGTTCGTGACAGGCCATCCCCTTGAAATGAGTACTTACAGACCGGCTTGCCTGGTTTTCCCTTCACCTTCGGCGCAATGCACGTTCCCAGAAACACAAGGCAGTCCCGTTCGAAAACTTCTAGCGCGGCTTTCAAGTGAACTGACGACAGCACCCCGAGGTGCGGCATCATGAAGATACTGTCCTTGGCCAGTCGAGTAATCCCTTCGGGTTCGAATGCGTCAATCAGCATCATCGCCGTTTGCTCCATCCGCGGTGCATGGGACAGTACACCTCCCGAGGCGACAAGCAAATCCAGCCGCATGTTATCGACGATGGACCGCGGACCACGCTGCTGAACGAACGCGTCTCCGATCGAACGCTGCTGCTGCACTCCGCTCAGCGTCGTCGCAAACTGCTGATGCTGCAAATAAGACAGCCGCAGGGCTTCCCGTGCAACCGCCTGCTCAAACATCAGAGCTTCCTTCGTTTGTGGAATCGTCGTCGGACGAATCATCTTGTTTTTAACACGATTTCTCAGTTCGCGCTCGTCGCAATCAAACGGAATCCACCGCAATATTCTGGGAAGTGTCGCTTCCGCCAGCACGTTCGAAATGGAATAGCTCATTCCCAGGTTCGCGCTGACCGTTCTGTTGAATGTCCCACTGAAAACCGAGAAGACATCCGTCGTGGCACCACCAATGTCTACCCCAACTGCATTGATGCCGTGTGTGTCAGCGATCATCTGCAGGATGTCGCCGACGGCCCCGGGTGTCGGCATGATCGGAGCATCGGCCCAATTAATCAGTTTGTCGTAACCGGGTGCGTGAGCCATCACGTGTTCCAGGAACAGCTCATGAACGCGGTCGCGAGCAGGCCCCAACTCCTCACGCTCAAGCACTGGTCGCACATTAGGTACGACTGATAACTCGACTGAATCACCCAGCACGTCTTTGACAAGAGGAGCCGCATCCTGATTACCCGCGTAGATGAGGGGCATCTTATACTGCCCGCCAAAACGGGGCTGAGGTTTTGCCGGTGCGATGAGTTCCGCGAGTTGAACAACATGGGATTTTGTACCCCCGTCCGTCCCTCCCGCCAGCAGTATCATGTCTGGCCGCAGTTCACGAATTCGCTGAATCTGCTCGAATGGGCGACGTTTGTCGTTAGAGGACAAGGTCTCCATCACGATCGCCCCGGCGCCCAGCGCCGCCCGTTCAGCGCTTGCAGAAGTCATCTCGCGAACAACTCCGGCCACCAGCATCTGCAATCCGCCTCCGGCACTGGAGGTCGAGATATAGATATCACAACCTTCATTTCCGCGAGCGGGTCGAATAATCTGCCCATGCTCGTCCACCAGCCGGCGTCCCGCCAGTTCTCCCACTTCAGTGGCAGCATTGATGACGCCTAATGTTACGTCGGCCGTCGGCTCTTCCACCGTCGTTGGGGCCTCGCCCCGAAACGTCTGACGGTAGACCCCGTCGATCTTTTCAATCAGGATCGCTTTCGTCGTTGTGCTGCCACAGTCAGTGGCAAGTATCACCTGTAACGAAGCAGGATCAGTGACTCGAGATGCCGTAGGAAGATGCCCGTTTTCAGTTGAGGTCATTCAGCCGCCAATTTTCTAGATCGGGGGAAGGATACCAATCGCCTCGAAGCCTGAGTGTCATGCCCGAACTACTCTGAGACAGATTACACCAGGGCCGCCGCTGATTACGACGTTCGACGTGCAATCAGCGGCGCTCATCCACTACAGTTTCCAGATGCATCACCAGATGCATCCAGTGATGCCTCTCACCAACCTTCTAAACCAGATAGCCCCCGTCGCGACTGCGTACAGTCCCTGGCAAGTCTGGGTTTATCCAGAAAACAAGCCTACTTTCCCTGTTCTTGCAATTCCTGCAGCCGCCTGGAAATGTACTCCAATGATCCTCGCTGTTCCAGAAACGATGCAAAGTCCCGGATACTGGCCCCATCGAGAATCAGCCCCAGAAACGGCTCGGCCATTCGAAGCAACTGTCCCGTCACAAAATTAAGCGGTGCAGATGACTCGAGCATCATCTGGGCGGGTAGCGTCATGTGGCGCCGAATGATCTCTCTGCAGACCGCATCAATGGCAGCTTGTTGGGACAATGTCGGCTGCACCGGTCCGGTGGGGTTGACCGCAAAGGCATGTTTAAGCCATTCAAGCATGTTCTGACCGCTCGATCCTTCCCACCCGAACCGGCCATGGGGTTCCGACAAAATCTCGAGAACTCACAACCGTCTTCTGTCCTCGGTCCGTCACACATTCCGGCTGCCCGCACTCGGCTTGCCGAGCCTCATCGCTCTGCCGCTTTGCCGCTTTCGTACGAATCGACAGAGCAACCCAGGCTCGTCCGCCGTGATCGGTTATACTTCAACGGGAGTTGGCCTTCGCAATGGCTGACTTCTCGCACGCAGCAAGTGCGGCCTGCTTGATTCCCTTCAAATCCAGTTTTCCCGTACCGAGAACGGGAATCTCGGGCACTTCGATAAAACCGTCACTGCCGGGTATCCACAACGTCGGCAGACCTGTCGCTGCGAGTTCATCAATGATCTGCCTGACTGGTTTCGACAATGCCCGATGAAGCACAATCAGTCGTTCACCCTTCTTGGGGTCGGGCACGGCTGTCACAGCCAGAGGAATTCCGGGTTCAGTACTGGTCGGGTCTTCACAAATCTTCAGCAGCGATTCTTCGATGCGCAGATGAGGACCCATCTCACCACCGATCTTTGAGAAGCGGCTGAGTCGACCGGTGATCTTCACAAACCCTTCCTCATCCACCAGCCCCATGTCCCCCGTTTCGTACCAACCATCCTTCAGAACGACGGCCGTTTTCTCGGGATGGTTCAAGTAGCCGAGCATGATGTTCGAGCCCTTGATGCAGATAATTCCTTCCTTGCCGACCGGAAGCGGCTGTTTGGTGTCGGGGTCGATGGATCTGGCCACAATGCCAGGAAGGGGACGTCCGACGGTCCCGAGTTTGGTACCTTTCTGAGTGACTTTCTCGCAGCGATGGTCGGCCACGTTGACGCAGGCGGGACCGGATGTTTCAGTTGTTCCGTAGCCTTCGGACGGCATGATCCCGAATTTCTCTCGGAACTGTTCAGCCAGGTCCAGGGGTAGTTTCTCTGCACCGACGACGACCAGGTCGATCGAACTGAATTGCTCTTTGTCACATCTCTTAAGAAACCCGCGCAGGAAGGTCGGAGTTCCAAACAGAATCGTTGCCTTGTGTTGTTGAGCCAGCTCTCCGATCAAGCGTGCGTCCAGTGGATTGAAGTGAAAGACCACTTTCGCCTTCACGCACAGCGGCAGCCAGAATGCAGCCACATAGCCGAAACAGTGGAATAGCGGCAGAATTCCCAGGATGCAGTCCTTCTTCGTAATGTTGAAGACCTGATCCGCCGCCTCGACCGTCGCGCTGACATTGTGATTTGACAGCATCACGCCTTTTGGCTCACCAGTAGAACCTGACGTGAAAATGATCGCGATGACGTCCGTCGGACGAACGCGTGTCAGTCCCAGCGATCGCTCGAGAACAGCAGCAGGAACCGCGTACGCTCCGACGGCCGCAGCGAGCTTATCAAAGTTGGTCACCTTCGCCTTGAGGTCTTCAAGGAAAACGAACTCGACACCCAGATCAAGCGGCTTTTTCTCGAGAAGCTTCCGGCTGGTGAGAATGTTCCTCACCTTGGCCTCCTTGATGCAGTGACGCATATCCGCTTCGGTCGTCGTAAAGTTCAAATTGACTGCCGTCCTGCCCGCCAGGGCCACGGAAAGGTTGACGATCGCCGAAGCCGCCGTTGCAGGAAGCAGGATACCGACGTTCTGTTCGTCAACTCCGATCACTTCACGCAGCAACACACGCCTCATCGCCAGGACTGACGTCAGCAGCTTTCCCCCCGTTAACTCGACGCCACTGGAATCTGCGATCCGAGCCTGCCCCAGCGACTTCTTCATCGAGCGGATAAAAATGCGAGCGGGGGTCAATTCGTGCGTTCTACTCGTCTCCACAGCAGCAGCTCCCAGTTGTTGAACACGGTCCTGTACGTCAAACACAGATTGCGGTTGGTGAAGTGGCTCACCAAAAAAGATCGAAACCGGATGTCGCCATTTCTGAGGCCACTTTCGGAAGATCTTTCCCCCTCGATGGCTGAAAAAGCTTCCCCACAAACCGTGCAGGTAAACGGGGATGACCGGGGCGTCAGTCCCTTTGAGAATTCGCAGCATCCCTGGCTGGAATGGCTGAGTATGCCCCGTCCGAGTCAGTCCCCCTTCCGGAAAGATGCAGACCAGCTCTCCGTTCTGCAGCGCCTCACTTGCGGTTCGCAGGGATTGAATTAACGTCTTCGGCCCCCCATCAGCCTTAATGGGAATGGCATCGAAAATCTTTGCCAGCCAGTTCAGCCTGGGGTTATAGACGAAATCGGCGTAGATAATAAAACGGACAGGCCGCGGCACAGTAATCAGAAGCAAGAGCCCGTCAACAAAGCTGATGTGATTGGGGGTCAGCAATGCCCCACCTGTCTGCGGGATATTCGTGAGCCCATGCGGCCGCACCTTGTAGAACAGCTTGACGGCCAGCCAGAATACGAATCGGATCGCGGCCTGGGGAAGCAATACGATAACGTACAACGCAACGGGAATTGTCCCCACTCCCACCATCAGGAAGATCGTACTTGGCGAAATGCCCATCCGATCAATCATCAAATAGTACAGGCCCGAGATCAGCAAGATTCCGCTGAACGCAAGGAAGTTCGTCGCACCGATGACCTGCCCCAGATATCGAGGCTCACTCTCCTGCTGCAGAAATGACTCCAGAGGAACATCGAACAATCCGGCGCTGGCCCCGAGAAAGAACAGTGAGACACAGACAACAATTAGTGACCAGCCTGGGTTCGCGTGACCGAACCATCCGGTTAGACACAGCATCACTGACCAGAACGACATTCCGAGTGCCCCCAGCGGGACGATCCCGAGTTCCACGCGACCGCCCGACCACAGTCCCGCCACGACACTGCCAATCCCCAACCCCATCACCAGCGATAACCCCAGAATGCCGATCTGCTGCTGGGACAGTTCCAGATCTTTCGTCCCGAGTTGATCCATGTTCATCTGAGCTAAAGAAGCCAGAATCCAGAAAAACGCGATGCCGATGCCGGTCCGGAACAGCGACGTACTGGACTTCAGCACGCACAGTGAGGCCGCGGTTTCCGAGAACAGATTCCAGGTGAATGAACGGGACTTGTCAGCTGCGCCGATGCGACGCAGACCAAAGCTAATCCCCCATCCTGCGACTGCGGTCCCTAGAATGAGCACCAGTGACGGCATCAACGATTTGACTGTAATAGGGTCTTCCGGTGTCGGTTGAGCGTACGAAGCGAGAATATTCCCCACGAGACACCCCAGCGCTGCCGGCATCACAGTAACCAGTCCTAGTAGACCGTTCGCTTTTGAGAGCAGAGGGGGGTGAACCAACTCCGGGACCGAGCCGGATTTCGACGGAGAAAACAGCGCCGCGAGAACCCCCGTCAAAAAGACGACAGCAATCAGCAGCGACATGTTTACCCACATGAGGGCCACAAAACCCAAGGCCATCACGATGATCTCGGCAGCCTTGCAACAGCGGATCACCCACGCTTTCGAAAAGCGGTCCGCCAGAAATCCAGCAGGGCTCGAGAAGACGATAAATGGGACCGTGAATGCGGCCAATCCGAGAGAAATGGCCGCAGCGGCCCCCAGCTTCGGCTTCGCGATCGGTATCACCAGCCATCGAAAGGTGTGATCGTTCAGAACCGTCAGAAACTGGACGAGCAACAGACACAGGAATTCACGTGAGCCTAGCCCAACCGTAGTGTGCTCACCCCCGACAGCCTGGAGCGATGAATCTCCCGCCAATGTCGACGGATCACCTTGTTCAGGAGGAAAAGGCTGATCTGGTAATTCAGGAGACGTAGTCATCCCACGACCATTCTTCGAGGAAACAAAACGAGTGGAGAGATGTAAATTCCGATACAGGACGTCGCAAAACGACACTATTGCGGAAGCCTCGAATTTTGGAAAGAGAGACCCGAAGGACCGCCCGCAAAGAACGCAGGATACCCCGATGAACTCCAGCGCAGGGCGACCACTCAGACGACGCTCAGGTGACCACCGGTTCCAAGATTCCCCCTTGTGGGACGCGCGAGCAGTCGCTACGCAACGTTTCTTCTGTCGGAAGAAAAAAGGTGCGGTGAAACGAGGATTTGCCGTGTGATCATCAGCATGCGGAAGTTCAGCCGCCCTATACACCGCCGTAAGCTCTACGCAACTGAAAGAGAGAGAACCCACAAACGAAAGAGATTGAAGCGTCGCGCTTCGGAGCACACTTAGGGCAACTCATCGACGAAAGCCGAGCAGGACGATGAGTGTACGCGGAGCCGCAACGGGGCTGATAGACTTCGAATCACGGCCTACCGTCGATCCAGACCGGCGGCAGAGGGGGCGGAGGAATTGGGCGCGGCGCTGAACCTGAAATTCCTTGGCAGAATGTCAAGGTTGTCGACGTGAAGCGGTGTACTCCATTGGAGCGCATCACGGAACGCAAGCGCGCACTTAGAGCGGTGCCGCGGCCCCTAAGAATCGGCTCAGCTCCTGTGCACGTCCAAGTCGCAAGCGTTGTGCCAGGACATTTGCAGATTCGAGCCTTCGCCATTCAAGAGCTTTGCGACGCCCTCATTTTTACCAGGTGGGTCTTTTTCATTCATTCAGGAGACCCGGCGGAAATGGCCTTCTACGTGACGGCCATCTTTGCGAGTGTAGGAACCGACCCAAACTTTTGCTCGGCTATGCGGCGCAGGTCGTTCGCTCTTGTCGCTCTTTGAGAACTTGTTCGACTTGGCCCTCGTAGCTCCTTTTCGATGGACGCTGGCCCGTTCCATTTTCCAGCTGCTCTTTTTGCTACTCATCGTTCTTCCTCCGAAAACAGTCGGGACATCTCGACGCAACATCGAGATGTCACAGCAACTACCGGACCAACGAGGACCAATCAGGATGCATCTCCGTGTTGCGCCGGTCGCGGCGTGATGACGGGTCCTGGTTGGTTACAGATATCTCCCTTAGACATCCCTACCCCTGGCGTGGACATTTCGTTCAGGGCCTCGCCCCGGGATAAATTCAAGTAGGCTTTACGCGGAACGTGTTTTCCGCGTTTTCCGAGTGGGAGTCTGTTTGCGTTTACCAGTTTGCGCAAGACTTTTCTGCAGCGCTTCCATCAGGTTGAGCATCACAGGTTCGTCTTCATCCGCAATTGGTTCTTCGACATGGTGGTCTTTCATTTTTGATTCAATCAGATCCTCGACCCGTTCACGATAGTTGTCTTGGTACTGATTGAAATCAAAGTC
>NZ_DASWWZ010000285.1:0-6576 GCF_036405755.1 Schlesneria sp. | reverse complement strand
TCTTCCGCCACATGACGCAAAGCCAGGAAGCTGCAGAAGATCTGGCGCAAGAAGTCTTTCTGCGGATCTACCGTGCCCGTAATGGATACCAGCCGACAGCCCGTTTTTCGACGTGGCTGTTCCGTATCGCAAATAACCTGGCGATGAACTCGCACCGGCATAAGTCCCAGCGAAAAGAAGTGCAGCTTCCCGCCAGCGATTCGGTCGCACTGACCAGTGTCGGTCCGGGCGACCAGGCAATCGCCGACAAGTCCGCCCTGATGCCTGCCCGCCAGGTCGACAAGCAGGAGTTGCAACTGGTCGTCCAGAAGGCGATGGCCGAACTGAACGAAAGCCAGCGACTGACCGTCCTGCTGCACAAGTTTGAAGGGATGAGTTACGTTGAGATCGCGGAGACGATGGAAATGTCTGTTCCCGCCATCAAATCCCTTCTCTCTCGTGCTCGAGATAGCCTCAGAACCGCGCTTGCGCCTTATATGCAGCTGAGCAAATAGTCCTCATTTTACGTCCCGGCGTTTTCAAGAAGCACCATGGAAAAGACCGTCCGACTCAATGCTGAGCAACGCGAGGATCTGGTCGCCTATCTCGACGGAGAACTCCCCGACGAGCAGGTGCGGCAAATCGATCAGATACTGGCGAACAGCGCTGTCGCGCGTCATGAAGTCGAAGCTCTCTCGCGGACCTGGGAACTACTCGACTTGCTGCCCACGATTGATGCATCGCCTGAATTTGCGGACAAGACGCTGTCGCACCTGAAAGCACTGGAAAAGCCGTTTGTCCTGCGGGAGCAGCCCTGGTTTATTCACCTTCGCCGGACAGGGATCGCGGCCATGTGGCTGCTGTCGATCTCACTCTGTACGTGGTTCGGCCTGTACCTCACACAGCATCTGATCCCCAACCCGAACGACGAACTGCTGCTGGATCTGCCAACGATCGAGAATCTGGACCAGTATCAGGAAATCCAGGACATCGAATTCCTCAGGGAATTGAAACGGTCCAGCCTCTTCGATGATCCGCAGGAGAAGTAAGTCATGAGATTTCGAGTCCCCCTCCTGATGACTCTGCTGACACTCATCGCGACCCATCCATGTCGTGCAGTGGACCGTCAACTGATTGCGTCACGAGCCAATCAATTACAAAAAATGTCCCCCATCGAGCGGGATCGGCTCAACCGCAACATCGCCGAATTCCGCAAGCTCAGCGATGCCGAGAAAGAGCACTTCCGCAAACTTCATCGCGAACTGAAAGCCGATGCGGCCAGTGGTGGGAATCTCACAACCCTGCTTCAGACCTATTCCGTCTGGGTCCAGACATTGACGCCGACTCAGCGGGATGAACTTCAGAAGGAATCGAACCTCTCACATCGATTCGCTCTGGTCCGGAAATTCAAGGAAGAACAGGAAGAACCGGGGGAGCCCGTCGAATCCAATCCGCCGATCGCAGCGGAACTCGTGACCGACGAAAACGTCAAGCAGCTCAATACAGTCTTCACGAAGCGCGAAGCCCTGGTCCCCAAAGATTTGAAGTCGGTGCTGAAAGTTCTGACAGATGATCTCGACAAACAGCACATGCAGCCCGCCTTCGAGAATCCGGATCTGGCGGCATTCATTCCTTTGATCCACGCCAGTGTCCAGTCGATAGGGGGTGACTATCAGACATGGCCGGAACAAAAACTGCTTCAGGAAATGATTGGATCGCTCAACAAGGAAACGGCGCAGACGTTCAGCAAACTGAATCCCAACTCCAAACGCGACGTCATGGTCCGGATGCTGCTCTTGGGAGTGATGAAACAGGCTCGTGACGAAGTCAAATTTCCTACCGAGGACGAGAAGCTTCAGATCTTGAAAGAGATGAAGCCGGCGGAACGCGAATGGATCATGAATCAGTCGGCAGCCCGCATGAAGATTTACCTGATCCGAAAATCCATGGAACTGCGGGGCGAGGAGGCACTAAGCGACTTCAAACAGATTCCCGAATATCACAAGCAGATTGAAGAGCTGTTTGAACGGTTTGAAGTCGCACCACCACCGCGATTCCTCGGCAAAACCAGGAAAAACAGCAGCCGGCAGAAGAAGTGATGCAAATCTTCCTGATGAGAACCTAGCAAACATGTCTCGATGGCCGTTTATCGTTTTTTCTGTGCTCGTCCTGCTGCCACTGATTCTGATTGCAGGGGTGAGTGGCTGGCTATTGTGGGTGTCCGGGAACTGGTTCTGGCTCTCATGGACGATCACCGTCTGCTGGACTTCGGCCTGGCTGCTGCACCGCTTTGCCAAACCAGTGCAGGTGCCGCTTCCCGAGATTGGCTCGAAGATTCACTGGACGCCCCGCGATCACGCCGCCGCGGCACTCATCGAAGCCGAGCAGAAGCGAGTGGTTGACTTCACCGCCACACAGCTCGCGGATCCCCAGTTCTACACGACTCGATCGATCGAACTGGCGACGGAGTTTGCGAAACACTACCACCCCAATGCGAAAGATCCTCTCGGAGCCGCATCGGTCGTCGAACTATTGACGACGATTCAACTGGTGGCAGAAGATCTTGAATCGACGCTCCGTAACAGCATTCCCGGAAGCCATCTCGTCACTGTTTCACAATGGCGGATGCTGTCGAATGCTCCCGCCTGGTGGCGGACTGCGAACAATTTCGGCTGGCTCGCCTCTGTCATTCTGAATCCCACCAGTCTGGCACGCTTTGCCGTTTCCAAAGCGTTTGTCGATCCCCTTTCGGAACAACTTCAGACAAACATCCTGGGAACCTTCTACGCACTTTTTATCCGGCAACTGGGCTTCTACCTGATTGAACTCAACAGTGGACGTCTCCGAGGGGGATCCGCCGCGTACCGCGCTGCGATGCGCAGGCTGGAACCGATTCCCGTCACGGATCCCGACAACCAGACAACCGTCCTGCCGGATGCAGTGACTGTGACGATCGCCGTCATCGGACAGGTTAAAGCCGGTAAATCGAGCCTCGTCAACTGCATGCTGGGGGAACAGCGGGCCGCCGTTGATATCCTGCCCCTGACACGCGATGTGACACGCTACGACCTGCGGATGAATGAGCACTCGGATCGACTGATCCTGCTCGATACACCGGGCTATAGTGATTCAGGCGCAACGGCACAGCAGATCTCGGAAACCTTTGAAGCGGTCAAGAACGCGGATCTCGTGCTGCTAGTGATGGATGTGCGATCCCCGGCAAAGCAGGCCGACGTCGCGATTCTGGATCAACTGGATACGTGGTTTCGGGAACGTCATCGGTTTAAGCCCCCGGCGATTGTCGGCGTCGTCTCGAAGATCGATGGCCTCAGCCCCATCATGGAATGGGCGCCACCCTATTCCTGGGAGAATCCACAACGCCCTAAAGAACGGAATATCCGCGACGCCCTGGAGTTCGTACGGAAGACATTTTCTGACCGCCTCGCTTCCGTCGTTCCCGTCTGCAGTGACCGCGAAAATGGTCGTGTTTTTGGAATCGAGGAATACCTGCTCCCGACCATCACGCTGCTGCTGGATGAAGCCCGAGCCTGTTCACTCGTTCGGTCACTGCACCGTGAATACGACAAGCAGCGGGCCTGGCAGGTCGTAAACCAGTTGATGTCAGTCGGCACAAAGATCAAAGAGCTGGCGCCCGGGTTCATCAAGGCTCAGGTCAATCAGGTCGCTCGTAACCTGTTGACGAATATCACCGGTAAAGGGAATTGAGCTTTTCCTTCGGAAAACGGCAGGCTGCACGGGTCTGAAGATGCGCAAGAGTCTCTTGATATCAGCCCGTCGGCTCGCCTAGACTGGCAGTCGCGGATCGGGTCCGACGTAGTGCGGAGGGTTATGAAAACTCTCTGACCAGGGCCCCTGCGACAAACTTGCCACCGAGGGGAGTCTATCTTGCTGAATATTTGTCCTGAAATGGATCGCAATTGTACCGGTCTCTCGCGACGAAATTTTCTGCAGGTGGGCACTCTGGGCGGACTGGGACTTTCACTTCCTCATCTCCTCGCCGCAAAAGCACAGGCCGAGTCGAAAGAGAAAAAGGGACGTGGAAATTCGTCAGATGTCAATTGCATCCTGATCTGGACCCAGGGGGGCACAAGTCATCACGACACGTTTGACCCAAAACCTCAGGCCCCGATCAATGTCAAAGGGGAATATGGGGTCATCGATACCGCCATTCCGGGCGTGCAGTTTACAGAGATTGTGCCGCGCATGGCGCAAGAGATCGGGCGGTATGGGTTGCTGCGAAGCTGGAACCCCATGAACGGCAGTCACGGGGTGGCTGACCAGCACGTCATGTCGGGACGTCCATTTAATCCTGCCATGCACTACCCCACCATCGGGTCCGTCGTCAGCCACCAGATGGGTTTCAAAACGGCGATGCCCCCGTTCATTCAATTGGGCAATGCCGTCGATCGCTCTTTTGGTGGCGGGAAAGCGGGCATCCTGGGACTGGAGCACAATGCGTTTGAGATCCTTGCGGATCCCAATGCCCAGAATTTCGTGGTTCGCGACATCTCGCCGCCAAGTGGTATCACGAACGAACGGGTCGATCGGCGTAAACGCGTTCTGGGGATGGTCGATTCGCTGCAGCGAAGCACGAGCGTCCAGCCAACTGACTTCGATGCACTGGATGAAAACTATAAGACCGCACTCGACATGATCACCGCACAGGAGACACGTCAGGCATTTGAACTCGACAAGGAAGACCCGAAACTACGCGAACAATACGGTAAAAACTCGTTCGGGCAAAAGTGCCTGCTGGCCCGTCGATTGATCGAGGCCGGTGTTCGCTTCGTGACGATTTCGGACGGGGGATGGGATACTCATCAGAACAACTTCAGCGCGCTCAAAGGCCATCTGCTCCCCCGAATCGATCAGGGTCTGCCTCAGTTGCTGATCGATCTTGAGCAGCGGGGAATGCTGGAGAAAACCCTCGTCGTGTGGCTCACCGATTTCGGTCGTACGCCCAAGATCAACTCCGCCAGCGGCCGTGACCACTGGGCCTCCGCGGGTTTCGCTGTCATGGCCGGTGCCGGAGTCCCTGGCGGGAGTGTCGTCGGTGCCACCGATGACGAAGGGGGTCAGCCAATTCGCAACCAGTACTTCAGTGAAGACCTGGTGGCCACCATTTATCACAAGCTTGGCCTGCCCCTCGATCTACACGTCCAAAGCCCGGACGGCCGCCCAGTGCGCCTGATCGAAGGCAACCTGATCAGGGAATGGGTGTGACCCAGGCCCCCCCCTTTGCTGCATGGGGGCACACCTACCTTCTGATTCGCACCGAGAGACAGAGGAACTCTCCATCATCACGTTGTCGGCGGGAAGAGTGCTTTAGCGCGCCCCGATGATAGGTGAAACCTGCACCATGGAAAGCTCCAATCGTTCCGACTCCGGGCCAAGAATCCCCCGCCGCACCAAACCTTACCGCCCACTATTCCGAATTGTGATGTGGAACAGTGAAGAGTTGTGCAGCCCCTCCGTGAAGGGGGATCTTCCGCACGCTGAGCTGAGGCATTGCTTTAATCCCGCGTCCCAATCATGAGACGATGAGTAACGGGCGAGCAATGCACCGGGATTCAGGGACCAATCGTCCGCATCAGCGTTTGCTCCGTCCGTTGAGACTCTTTGCCGTACGAGTCTTTCGCTGTCGGGCAAGATTCTTCACCTGGTCCTGCCGGGAAGTATCTTCGAACGCCGGCGATTCAACGACTTCCCACTCGTCCCCTTCGTTCCAGGGACCAGTGCTGTCTGTTTCCCCTTCGTCTCCCTGGCCGGTGGAGTCGTTAAAGTAGACATTCACTACTTCCTCCGATGGCGGGATCACTCCGATGTCCAGATAGTTCTTACCCAGACTTTCGAGCCCCAGGGTGAACGCTTTCAGATGGGTGATTTCGCGCGTCATCAGAAATTGCAGGGCGTCCTTCGTGCCGGGATCGTCACAGAAATTGATCAGTCGCTCGTAAACGATTTTCGCTCGCGCTTCCGCGGCGATGTTGCTGCGCAGGTCGACATCCAGCTCGCCAGTAATTTTCAGATAGTCCGCCGTCCAGGGATTTCCCTGTGAGTTGAACAGGCAGACCCCGCCTCCCCCCGCAATGGCCACCAGCGGGTCGGCTTCCGCAGCCTCCCGCGCTTCCTTCATCGGTTTGAGGTGCAATCGTGCGAGAGCTCCGATGACCTCCAGGTGGGAAAGCTCTTCCGTGCCGATGTCCATGAGCAGGTCTTTGAGCGCCGGATCATCGCAGTTCATTCCCTGGATGGAATATTGCATTGCGGCAGCCAATTCGCCGTTCGCGCCACCGAACTGTTCCAGCAGCATATTGCCGAAACGGGGGTCAGGAGTGCCGACGTCGACTGTGTACATGAGTTTCTTGACGTGATGGTACATACCGGGGTCCTTGGGTCTAGAGGAAGAGTGGGCACATCGACGGAGCAGACATCGCTGCAGGCGGATGACGCAACTCTGGACTACTTGCAACTGGTGCGCCGCGGAGCCAGCTTGAAACTGCTCCGCTGAACATGTCCCTGGGTCATCGGCGACAGGAGACGCTAAACTGCACCTCGACTAGATGGATCTCTGGT
>NZ_DASWWZ010000284.1:0-5370 GCF_036405755.1 Schlesneria sp. | reverse complement strand
GTTGTGCGAGATAACGCTGGCAGGGAAACATGGTGCCTCTCAATCGATGTAGACAAATTCTTTGACGTTGAACATCACATGGCAGAGATGGCTCCACGCCTGCCGTTGGTTTTCTGGTTGAGCCGCACCCTGTGACTCCAGAAACGCGGCCGCCTCGGCCGCTTCGGACTCGGAGGGGAGGCGAGCAAACGCCATTTGATAAAGTCGATCCAGCCGTTGCCGCGTCGTGGCACTTTCTTCGGCGAGCAGTCGTCCGGCCCAGAGTTGGGCCTGTTCAATCACGAACGGATCGTTCATGAGGATCAAGGCTTGTGCAGGTACGTTCGAGACTGTTCGTCGACCAACGGTCGAGAAGGGGGATGGCGTATCGAATGCGAGCATCATCGGCGACAGGAAATTCCGGCGAACCGAGATATAAATGCTGCGGCGGCCGTTACCGTCCAGCGGGCCACTCATTCCGGGACGACCCCGACCCTGCATGAATTCGGTCAGATGAATCGGCACACTGGGTCCGTACAAAGTCGGGTCGAGCCGACCGGACACGGCCAGTAGCGAGTCCCGAATGACCTCCCCCTGAAGGCGGCGAATGGCCATCCGGTGCCACAATTCATTATTGGGGTCGAGCGCATCCGCATCCGTCGGGCGGCTTGACATCTGGTACGTCCGACTGAGGATCAGGGAACGGATCATTCCCTTCGTCGACCAGCCGTTGCGGACGAATTGATCTGCGAGATAGTCAAGCAGTTCAGGGTGCGTCGGGGGAAGTCCCAGCACTCCGAAATTATCGACCGAAGGAACAAGTCCTCTGCCGAACAGGTGGTGCCAGATACGATTCACAGCGACCCGCGCGGCGAGCGGGCTGTCGAGAATCTCTCGAGCCAGTTCCAGTCGACCGCTTCCCAAGAGGGCTGTCGACTGAGACGCAGTCAGATCGTGTGGTTGTAACGCTTCCAGAAAACGACGCGGGACCAGATCTTTCGGGTTGCTGGAATTTCCCCGAACGAGCAGGTATTCGTCCACCCCGTTTCCTTCCAGCATGGCGGGCGCCAGGCCGGATTCCCAGCGAACGTTCTTCGCCAGCTCTGCTTCGGCGGTAGAGTCATCACTTACGTGAATCAGCGATAACGAATCTTGAGGGGCGAAGAGGCTGAGGTGTGTGACCAGCCAGTTCGCGAGCGGGGCGAAACGGCTAGCGTCAACGTCTTTGTCTGTCGCAGCCGAATCGGATTCAGGGCCCCTGGCTTCTTTGGCGAGCAGACTTGCCGCCACTCGAAACTCTTCAGCATATGCGGCAACTCGTTCAGCCACAGGCTGACCGGCTGTTGTCAGGACCCCGCGATGAAAAAAGGGAGGTTCCGGCAACTTGGGAGCGTCATCGCTTGCCACCACCATCGCGATTGTCAGCGGGCCGTCATCGGCGGGTGAGAACTCAATATGCATGCGATGGCCGGGGTAGAGCGACAAATCGTGTGAAACCCAGTGCCACTCGTTGTCGGCGTGTTTATATTCCCGCAAAAGACCACCGTGGAGCGGGCCGACGACAATCAGATGCGAATTGACGGCTGCGTAGGCCCGAACGGAACCCCGGACGAGGTACCAGAGATTTCGCTTCTGTAGCGAAAATTCGGGCGTTCGCACCATGCGTCCATACTGCTGCCATGCTCCCAAAGTCCCATTATCGACTTCGGTCCCGTTTGAGAGTCGGATCTCTTTCCAGAACAAATCCCGATTCCACCCCCCCACTGTATCGATGTGGAAGGGATGAGATTGAGTTGCGGTGGAGAGAACCAACTGACCCCGTGGTTGTGGCTTCAGCCCGAACGAAACACCGTCCTGAGGGGCGGTTTTGATTGCAGGGTCGCCGAAGTCGACGATCAGCTCATAATTTGCGGAAGGGCTCGCAGTCGTACCGGCAGGGGTTGACGAGACTGGCGCCTCGCCGCCGCCGCTGATGGCTGACAACGGGTTGGCAGTGGTGAGTCCATGCAGGGGATGGCGCACGTCATCCCGCGCCACGATCAGTTCGGCGCACCAGCCTGCCAACATCCGGGGGTCAAGTTGCGTCTCAGAGGCCGTTCGCTTGACCAGATCAAAGTCGGGTAAGCTGCCGGGGTCTGCTCCCGGGGCCAGTTTGCTGGAGAAACCGGCGTCAATTGTGCGAACTGCAGCCAGCAGAGAGCGGTCGAGTTGATCGAGGGCCGGTCGAGTCAGTGTCACCAGATCCTGTGCGACCTGCTGACGCGAGCGGGATCGGCGTTCATCCAGAGTTTGAGCGATCCGTTGATGCTGTTCCTCAGTATCGACTCGCATTTGTCGATAGCTTCCGCTCAGGGCGAAGCCGGCGAGTGCGTAATAGTCCTTTTGAGAAATTGCATCGAATTTGTGATCGTGGCAGCGGGCACACGCAACGGTCAGGCCCAGGAACGTCTTCGTGAGGACGTCCAGTCGGTTATCGATCCGATCCGTCTCATCCTTACGGATATCGACGGGCGAATGGACCTCTTCCCCCAGAAACCAGAACCCGGTCCCCAGGACAGATTCGTTGATCGGGAGTTCGCTTCCGGAGGGAGAGGGACTGGTCGCCCGCCAGCGGGGAGAGATTAAGTCCCCAGCGATTTGTTCCGTGAGAAAGCGATCATAGGGGACGTCGGCATTGAATGCTCGAATGACGTAGTCGCGGTACTGCCAGGCATTCGGGATGATCGGCTCAAACTCATGGCCGCGCGTTTCCGCAAACCGGGCAAGATCGAGCCAGTGCCGTCCCCAGCGCTCGCCAAAGTGGGCGGAATCCAGCAGGCGATCAACGACAAGTTCGAGTGCGTTTGGACGACTGTCCTGAACAAACTGTTCGACCTCTTCTGGCGAGGGGGGAAGTCCGATCAGGTCGAAGTAGATCCGGCGCAGCAACGCTCGTTTTTCGGCAGAGGGAGCAGGGCTCAACCCGCGCGACTGAAGCTTGGCAAGGATGAACCTGTCGGTATCCGTCAGGGGCCAGTTTGATGCGCCGGTGTCGGGCAATGGTGGAGCCGTGACAGGTTGCCAGCACCAGTGAGCTGCCTTTCGCTCGGCAACGTCGAAGGGTTTTGCGACGCCCGTTCCGGAAGCCGATTCCGGGGGCCAGGGGAGTCCCAGTTCCACCCATTTTGTGAGAATCTCGATTTCTTCGGCGGGGAGTTTTGATTTCGGGGGCATCTGGTAGAGATCCCCGTAATTGATGGAGGAAAGAAACAGGCTTTCCGCCGGCTTCTCGAGGACGACGGCGGGACCGGTGTCTCCTCCCGTCAACACTCCGGTTCGAGAGTCCAGCGTCAGGCCTCCTCGGGGAGAGGTCTGGTCCGAGGAATGACATTCGTAGCACCGCTTGACCAGCAGAGGGCGCACTTCCTTCTCGAAGAAGTCCAATGACTCTTCCGAGAATGAGGGTGTCTCATTGGCCATCCCGCTCGTGATACAAGGGGAGACAAGACACGTCACCCACATCAGGAACATTCTGACGAACAGTCTCATCAGCAACTCCGTAAAGGATTCCCCACCCAGATCTCGCAGCGACCAGCTCCAGCGTCTCAGGGAGAGGAATTGTAACAAACCCCGTTGATCCGTCTCCGTCCCAGTGTAGACGATTCCGGGCTGACAGGGCAGATACATCAGCATGGATAGATGGACGGTGGAGGGGTTTTAAGAAACCGATACAGGTGGGGGAGGTGCCGGGGGTGAAGTAAGGCCTGAATCGCTAAAACAGCGGAGGCGAAGGAGTTAAGGCGTGTGGGGACTGGAGAAGTCGGCTAAGACCTCCTTGAGATTACGTCAGCAATATGCGTTCGCAGGCCACCGCGTGACACTCCTCGGTCCGGCAGCACGCTGTTCCGCACCCAAGATAAGGCACCAGGGATGACAAGTCACTGCGTCGCAGAGAGTTTCGACAGATCGGCATTCGACCCGAAGATTTCATCGGGACGATGCATCGTCTTGGGAAATGTCGGACACCGGCGAGCTTCAGGCCACAGATTCATGTAGAGGAACGAGGCTCCTCGGCTACCGGGCCTCTCCCTGCAGGTTGTAGTCTTCGATCTTCTTGTGGAGCGTATTACGGTTAATCCCCAGTTTGACGGCCGCTTTCGTCTGAGTTCCCTGGCACGTGCGGAGAACCTGCAGCAGGACTTCTTTCTCGACCAGGGAGACGATCCGGTCATGGATATCCTGGGCCTCTTCTCCCGCTTCCATCAGGCCCAGAGTCACGAGTTCGCTACACATCTTCTGGATGCCGCCTGACTTGGAACGACTGATCCGGACGGGGGCGAGCCCGCGAACGTGGGGTGGAAACAGGTCCATGGTCAGCGTTTCGGTCGTGCACAGGACAATTGCCCGTTCGATGTAATTCTGAAGTTCGCGGACATTTCCCGGCCACGAATAGGACTGCAGCATCGAGATCACATCCGACGGGACTTTGGGAATCGGCCGTCCATTGGCGATGGCATACTTCTTCGCGAAGAATGTTGTCAGTGGCTCGATGTCCTCCGGGCGGTCGCGCAGGGGGGGAAGGTAGATCGGGACGACGTTTAATCGGTAGTAAAGGTCTTCCCGAAAACGATCTGCGTCGATTTCGTCGAGCAGATCCCGGTTGGTGGCGGCGACGATGCGGCAATCCACCCGGATGGTCTTCGTGTCGCCGACCCGTTCAAACTCCTGCTCCTGCAGGACACGGAGCAGTTTGACTTGCAGCGTGTAGCTCATGGAGTTGATTTCATCGAGAAAAATCGTCCCCCCGTGAGCCGCTTCAAACCGCCCGGTCCGATTCTCGTGGGCGCTGGTGAACGCCCCTTTCACGTGCCCGAACAGCTCGCTTTCGAGCAGACTTTCACTGAGTGCTCCGCAGTTGACCCGAATGAAAGGTCCGGAAGCTCGGGGACTTAGCTCATGCAGCGCACGGGCAATCAATTCCTTTCCGGTCCCTGTCTGGCCCATGAGAAGAACCGTTGCCGAAGTACTCGCGACCTGCCGTGTCAGTCGATAGACGTCAGTCATGGCAGGACCGGTGCCGATCATACCGTCCAGGCTCACCGATCCGTTTTTACCACTGCCACCAATGCTCATGCTTTACCAACCCTCAAGGAACCTGATGCCCATCTGCCGAACATTCTGCTGGGATAGTGAGCCCTGGCTTAACTTTTTCTCTCTTTAAATTTCAGTCGCGCAGATGCCTTCATTGCAGGCTTTCTCCTTGCTGTGTTTGTTGCGTAGATTGTACGCAAAGTAGCACGGAAAGTGTGCACGATTTCTCCGGAAAATGGTTTTGGCGACGGAAATCTCTGTAAGCAAGCACTATGCCCGGGCGACGGGGGATTCCTGTGCTGAAGTGAAAAGCCGAAGGAG
>NZ_DASWWZ010000283.1:0-9337 GCF_036405755.1 Schlesneria sp. | reverse complement strand
TTACGACTCCTCCCCGATTCAGCTTACGCAGACTGCTGAAATAAGGGACTTATTCAAAATACAACCAAACACGCCCAACTGCCGGAACAGCGCAGGATGCCATTTCTCTGGTCACTGAATGGGCTTTTCGGCGGTAGAAATACCCTATTTCGATCGAAATCGCCAGTCGTCCACCGGTTGCAGAATCGGCGAACGGGCTTTGAAAGAATGACAGTTGCATGATCACTCTTGCCTGATTTGGCAAACTTTTTTACAAAATGAGTGTGGAACATGAGGGATTGTGTTCGTAGAAGCCTTCCGTGGAAAGGACGCCGCGTGACTGAATCGGTGGAATCATTGGCCGCATTGGTGGATGGAACAATCTGCGGCGATGCCGCGCGTCTGATCGATGACGCCGCGGCGATCGAGTCGGCCAATCCTTCCGCAGTCACTTTTGTGGCGGACATGAAGAATGTTTCACGCCTGAAGGATTGTCAGGCGGGCGCGGTACTGATGCCGGCCAAAGTCGCGGCAATGATCGACGACTCCGTCAGCTTCGCTCGCATCATCGTTGCCGACGCCCAGGTCGCCTTCCTGAAGATACTGCCCCTGTTCCGCAAGATTCGCAGCCGTCCCGAGCGAGGGATCTCGCCCCACGCTCACATTCACGAAACCGCCAGCATCGGTCCGAACTGTCATGTCGCGGCCGGAGTCTGGATCGGTGAAGATGTGGTGATTGGAGCCGACTGCGACCTGCTACCGGGCGTGGTCATCGGAGCGGGCAGCCGGATTGGAGACCAAGTCGTTCTGCATCCGAATGTCGTTATTTACCACGACGTCACGATCGGGAACCGGGTGATCATCCATAGTGGAGCGGTGATTGGAGCGGATGGTTTTGGCTATCGCTTTGCCGCTGGCCGGTTCGAGAAAATCCCGCAACTCGGTTCAGTCCAGATTCAGGATGACGTTGAAATCGGGGCGTGCACGACGGTCGACCGGGGGGCCATCGGGCCGACCATCATCGGTGAAGGAACAAAACTCGATAACCTGGTGATGATTGGGCACAACTGCGAAGTCGGACGTCACAATGTCTTCGCATCCCAAGTCGGCCTGGCCGGCTCATGTCAGTCGGGCGACTATGTCCGGCTGGGTGGTCAGGTCGGTGTGCGTGACCATGCCAAGATGAACACAGGGGCGACAGTGGGAGCCAAAGCGGGTGTTCTGAAAGACGTTCCCGCGGGCGAGACCTGGCTCGGTATACCAGCGACGCACGAAATGGAACAGAAGCGGCTCGTCGTCGCCATGCGGCGGCTGCCGGACATGAAAGACCAGCTCCGCGACCTCGAAAAGCAGGTCGCTGCGTTGGCAGCAGAGCTACAGAAACTGAAGGGGAATCCTCCTGCAACAGATCCGGTCACCCATCGCGCGGCGGGATAAACTCACGCGTGCTGGAGCCAGATTGAGTTCTGGAGGACGGAAAACACCGCGTGGTCGATCCTGCTGAGGATGGCCGAACGGTGCTTGTGGACTTTACGACAGCGAAGGGTCAGTAATCTCCGTTGAGGACCGGGAAACTCAAGGACGAGTCGTCCCCGGAAACGGAACTGAATTTAGAAGGGCTTGGACTCCATGGATGGAGCCACCGACAGATCACTGAAAGTGGGAGCGCGACGCGTCGGCCTGTTAGCCGGGGCGGGACGTTTCCCAATTTCATTTGCCGAAGCAGCACGGGACCAGGGGCATCATGTGTATGGTGTCGGCGTGATGGGGATGGCGGCTCCCGAGCTACGCTCGATTTGCCATTCTTACGTCGAGGCGCCCCTGGCAAGGATTGGGCGAGCCATCAATCTGTTCAAGAAGGCCCGCATCGATCGTGTGGTCATGGCGGGAAAAATTGAAAAGACCGTTCTGTTTCAACCTTTCCGCATCCTGCGGCTCATGCCCGACTGGCGTACGATCCACATGTGGCTGGTGTACGCCAAACGCGACCGGAAAGATGATACGCTGTTGCTGGCGGTGATTCGCGAATTCGAACGCGATCAGATTTACTTCGATTCCGCACTCGATTACTGTCCGGAGCTTCTCGTGAAACATGGTTTCCTGACAAAACGCAAACCGACGGAGTCTCAATGGAGAGACATCCGCTTCGGCTTTGAACTGGCCAAAGAAATGGGTCGGTTGGATATCGGTCAGTCGGTTATCGTCCACGACATGGCCGTCATTGCAGTGGAAGCAATTGAAGGAACCGACCGCGCGATCCGACGTTCGGCCGAACTCTGCCGCCGAGGTGGATTCACGGTCGTCAAGGCCGCGAAACCGAAACAGGACATGCGGTTCGACGTTCCGACCGTGGGACTGCAGACGATCAAGACCATGCACGAATCGGGTGGCCGTGTGCTGGCGATCGAAAGTGACAAGACGATCATTCTGGACGAGCCGGAAGTGATCGAACTGGCCGACAAACTGGGAATCGCCATCGTCGCCGTCAGCGCGGTCGAACTGGAAATGCGTGCCGCTGGCTGAAACGGAACGTCCGGCGGGGGCGAGTCCGCTGCCGGCTCCCGCGTTCGTTTCACCTGTCACACCAACGTGCGATTGCCCGATGAATTACAAGCAGAGTTGTTCCGCAGTAGGCGGCGCCCCCTCCGGCTGATCAACTCGCGAAACAAAAAGTGCACTGGAGGAGTCACCTTCAGTGCACTTTTCGTTTGGGATCCGATCAATCGCAGACGAGCATCAGACGAACTCGTTCCCGACTTTTCGGGCTCGAACGGGCTTGTCGATGTTGATATCGAGCCGTAGCCCCGCTTCGACCAGCAGATTCCAGCCAGCGGCCAGTTGCAGGAAGACATTCAGATCCCCAGCGTCGGGAATCTGGATCGTGGGGAACAGCGTCGGTCGCGAGGAAATCGCGATCACGGTCAGTCCCACACCCTTGACCAGCACGTCATGGAACTTCTGTTCGGATTCTTCATAGGGATCGATCCAGATCACGACATCGTCGGCCTGCATCGCTTCTTCGATCCCGTGGACCGCGTAAGTTCCCTCAAGATAATCCCCCCGTTTACGGGTGATTTCGTTCGTCTTGAGCGTCAACTCTTCGGCAACACCGTCATTGCGACCAGAGAAGTAGATGGAGTTTGCCTGAGCAATCTTCTGCGAAATTTCGGCGTCGATTGGCAAAGCCAGCGTCTCGAGAAACTGATCAGCCAGCTTGGGCAGCCGCCCTTTGAGTGACGTGTCCCCACCCAGCGCCTCGACCAGCGCGCGGCAGAACAAGGCCTGTTCCACAACGCTTTTCGTGGCGGCAACAGCCCCTTCTTTTCCGCATTTCAGCACATGACCGCGAGCAGCCAGCGCTTCCAGTGGCGACTCAGCAAAAGCAGCCAGGCTGTAACGATGGGTATGGCCCGCCGCGTTGAAGGCGTTGAAAAGTCGAATGACTTCGGCCGTACGACCCGAGTTCGAAATCCCCAGTACGGCCCAGTCACTCAGAGCGTACTCTTGTGATTGTCGTCCTGCTTCTGTTGCGATGGTGAAGGGCCATCCCTTTCGTCGTGCGTGTGCAATGGCACTCTTCGCGGGGAACATCCGGCTCGAGCCTTCACCCGAAATCAACAGCTTCCCTACCTTGCCAATCTCTTCGGCGGTCGCCTTGACCTCCGAAGGATCGAACGTTCGAATCACCTCAGCCGCGGCAATCATGTCGGTAATGAGGTTGAACTTCGAGTAGGGCGATCGATCTGCAATCACGTCAAATTTCCTTTGAGATTCTCAAACACCACTTGCCAGAAGACTACGATCGTGAAGGGGGGCACCTCTTTTGTCAATGTCGCGGTTCGCACGGATGGACGCGTGCAATTACGTTGATTGATGCGACTGTCCCGCTGCCGATGAAAACAGATACCGCCTCCACGACCCGGTCGACTTTGCGGCCTGACTCAAACGGAATATGTTTTCTTTGAACGTAGCCCGTCTGAGATGCCGCTGACAGGCCATCTCCGATTCGGCGATCTGGATTTTCGACATGCCCTCTGATGTTTTCTCACCCCTGCAGAAAGTACGAACATGAGACGTCGTCGTTTTCTCTCACTGATCAGCACCGCTACGGTCTTTCTGCCAGGATGGACCTCCACGGCCCGACTCCAGGCGGAAGAAGAAAAGACGACCGACCTTTTGCAGACGTTCGTGGACGAATTCGTGGCGATTACCCCCGGAACAGCCTCTTTCCCTGCGTCCTTTCAGATGGGCAGCGACCAAGGGGAACCGAATGAGAAGCCTGTCCACGAAGTCAAACTGTCAAAACCATTCGCGATCGCGAAATACGAAGTCCCGCAGAACCTGTTTCACGCCGTCATGGGGTACAACCCCAGTCGCTGGCCTGGGCCGCGAAATTCGGCAGAACGTATGTCCTGGAACGAAGCCAATGAATTCTGTCGCAAGGTGACAGCGGCTCTGCGAGCGGACAAACTGATCGAACAGGATGAAACCATTCGCCTGCCGACGGAAGCCGAGTGGGAATACTGCTGCCGCGCGGGGACCGAGACTCGCTACAGCTTTGGGGACGAGCCACGAACGAAAGCAGATTTTCCCCCAGCGACATCCATCCTGAATGAATTTGCCTGGCATACCGGCAACGCCGCGGGCAACGATCCGCAGGTCGGAGTCCTCAAGCCAAACCCCTGGGGACTCTATGACATACATGGCTACCTGTGGGAATTCACGGCCGATGCCTGGTCCCCCAACTATGAGCAGGCTCCGGCGGACGGTTCGGCTGTCACCTCCGAGGATGAATCCAGCAAAATCGTCATCCGGGGGGGCTCATGGAAGGACGCCTACCCGCTCCTGACCAGTTCTGCCCGGCGCGGATTATCAAAAACAGCGAAAGACGATGCCATCGGCTTCCGCTGCGTCAAGTCAAAATGAACTGTCCTTGGTCTGCCCGGAGACGAACCGGGATGGCCGCCGCCATGGCGGTCATTCCGATTCCGCCAGCGAGGCTGACACGATTTCCCGGTCATTCCTGACATAGACATTTCGATTCGCGAACGCCGGATGCGTCCAGACAACGTCGCGTCGTTCGGCAGGGCCCGTCGGTTCGAGCAGGTGAGCTCGCCCCAGTTCGTGATACCCCTTGGGTGTCAGGTGCGCCATGATCAGATCCCCCTGCTCGTTAAAGAGGAAGTACCGATCTTCGTGCTTCACCAGGAAGGCATTCCCCCAGCGTGCAGACCTTCCGCTGGTCGCTTCGAACGTCGCCCATAGACGGTCGCCATTCTTCAAATCGAGACAGCGTAGTTCGCCATAGCTGCAGACCCCGAAAATATGTCCCTGATCGATCATCGGAGTGCTGATAATGCTGTGCAGCGCATCGGTCTGACGCTCATTCTTGCCGTGGCGTCGCCAGACTTCGGTCGCGGTCGGAGTTTTCTCGTCCAGCTTGAGCAGCATTGAGCCGTTGTAGAAAGCGGTGATAAACAGCAAATTACCATCGACTCGCGGCGTGGCCACGGAGAGTCCCGTTTGTGAGGTAAAGGGAACCGACCAGTAGACCTTGCCCGTTTCCGGATCGAGGCCGTTGATGGAGGAAGGATGCCAGACAATGAGCTGCCGCTTCCCACCCGCTTCAACGATGATCGGTGAACTGTACCCCGATGCATGTTCGCCAGTGGAATCCAGGGCTCGCCAGACCTCCCGGCCGGTCGATTTATCAAACGCGACAACGGCAGTCCCCTCGCCTCCAACCAGACAGATCAGCCGGTCGCCATCGAGCAGAGGATTTGAGGAATATCCCCAGACAGGGGTCTGATCACGGCCGTAATCCTTCTGGAACGAACGAGACCACACGACCTCGCCGGAGTCGGCGGTCAGACAGAAGAGATGTCCTTCTGAGCCGAGCGTGTAGACAAACCCGTCCTTGATGACCGGGGTCGTGCGGGGACCAGCGGGATAACTGACCGTGTAGGGACAATCGTATTCGTGCTTCCAGATGATCGAGCCGTCTTTGTCATCCAGACACAGGACGCGTTCAGAGGCTGTTTGACGTTCCCGGCTGAAGGGGTTGCTTGGGTCACTCTCGCCAGTGGGAAGTTGCTTGTCGGTCACATAAACCCGTCCGTTCGCCACGGCAGGTCCCGCGTAACCCCCGCCCACCTTCGTGCGCCAACGAACTTTGGGACCATCAGCAGGAAAGGTCTTAATGATCCCCTTTTCACGCCAGACGGCGTCGCGCTCGGGCCCCATCCACTGTGGCCAGTCATCTGCAAACGACGAGGATGCCAGCGACAAACAGGCTGCCATCACAATCGGAACTACCCGGTTCGGACGAGTCAATCGACAGCACATGTTTCAATCCTTTAAGTTTAGTCAGGCAAACGTCTAGTCAGGCGAACGGGATCCAGAGCGTGGTTCAGCGAACCAGTCTGCTCCACTTCCGAACGGGGTCCACTGATGTCATCTCAGAATCTGGTTTGGGGTGTCCATGACCGCGATGTGACCGTCCCACCTGTCTCTCTCACTTTCAAACTCACCGGCGTGGAATTCGGCCGCGTGAGCCAGCGGTGCGATATTCCGGTCATCAGTCGCGGCCGGGCCGTTTCAGAGAATGGGGCGCTACCAGCGGAGCGTAAACCTCGGGCCGTCGGTCCGCAATCCGATCCACTTCGTTGATCCCCGCTGTTCGGACGAGATGTTTGGTACGGGACCGGGTGACGTCGATATCGGCGTACAGGATTTCTTCTTCCGTGTGATCCGCGAAGGCGATCGTCTTCCCCAGCGGATCGCAGATCTTGCTTTTGCCGACGAACTTCACTCCCCGCTCCACACCGACTCGATCGGCGGCCGCGTAGTAGACAGTATTTTCCATCGCTCGTGCGTTCACGGTGAAATCCCCTGCCCCTTCCGCGCCGGGTGGCCAGTTGGTTGGCAGGACGATCAGATCCGCCCCCAGCAGGGTCATAATGCGAGACGATTCCGGGAATCCTCCATCGTAGCAGATATTCATACCCACCTTGACCCCCGCGATTTCGTGGACAGCAAAGGGGCGGTCACCGTAATCGGTAAATCGATCAACCCCCAGACGAGGGAGGTGGATCTTACGGTACGAGGCGACCAGCCCTTCGGGTCCGACGAGCGCCAGAGCGTTGAAGACTTTGCTACCGTCGGATTCCAACATACCAAATACAGTATAGACCCCCAGTTCCTTACACACGGCCGCCATTTTTTCGACGGACGGTCCGGGAATCGATTCAGCATAAGGGCGAGCTTCTTCAATACTGTCGAAGCAGTAACCTGTCAGTGCGCATTCGGGAAAGATGGTGAATGTGGCGCCATTCTTTCTGGTCTCGCGCACGTAAGAGATCATTCGGTCCAGATTGCCAGCCTTGTCGCCCAGCTTGATATCCGTCTGAATCGCCGCAATTCGCATAGCTCATCTTTCAACACGGGAAGGGGAAAACGGCATCCTAACAGGAAGATCACGTCACCGGGAGGACGCAGCGATGTTTGCCAAATCGCGGTACGGGCGGTTTCCGGATCCACCCGTCATGACATTCGAGGCGAACGCCCGTCGAGACGAACTTCACCTCGACTCAAACTTCACCACGACTCAGCGTCAGGGACTTACCCTTGCGTCGGCACCATCAGCAGCACAAAAGCGGACAACTCCGTCATCGTCGATGTCCCCCACCCCCATCCGTACCGGACTTCTTAGTCAGCCTATTAGTCAGCCTGGTCAGCAATCCGTCAGGAAGGGGTGCTGCCCGCGCAACTAGCAGACGGAAAATTTCGGATCAGGGGATGTCACGATCAATCGATTGGCCGCCGCTTCCAGGCTGTCGAACTGACCTGTTCCAACGCAGGCCACTAACGCGGCACCGAACGCAGCTTCTTCGCGATGCCGCGTGAAAAGCATCGGCAGGCCGAAAGCGCGGGAAACAATTTCAGCCAGCAGGGGATTCTCACGCAGGCCGTTTCCCGCGGCCACGAGAAGCGTGGGCTTGGCCCGGTTGATCTGTTGAATCGCCAGAAACCCTTCGTAGAGGGATCGGCCCATCCCCTCCAGGATCGCGCGACACAGATGTCCGGCCGTGAAATTTTGCGGCGACAGTCCGGTGATCGAACCACGGACAGTGGGGTCAAGTCGCGTCCCCGAAAAGCGAGGTTCACACCGCAGACCGTCCGCACCCGACGGAATCGCCGCAGCCAGCTCGTTCATCACGTTGTAAAGCTTTTCGGTCGACGGCACATGAAAGAGCTGCTTGCCGACGTCACCGAAGAACTGTTCCAATACCTGATAGGACCAGCCCCCTGCCAGACCGACGTTTGACAACAGGTTTCCCTTGACAGGAAACGGACGCAGCTCGATGGGGGGAACAAAATCGAGTCCCTCTGTGAACATCGCCACCTGGGCGCCTGTCCCGACATTCACGAGGACCGTATTCGTGGGATCGGCCACGCTTCCCAGAAAACTTGCCTGGTGATCACCAATCGGAGCAAAGATCGGGATTCCGGCGGGAAGTCCGGTCTTATTCGCATATTCGTCGGTGAGCGTCCCCGCCTGCTGATCGGCTTCCAGGATCGGTGGGAACCAGTCGCGTGACAGGCCCAGAGCTTTGATCGCCTGGTCGTCCCAATTTCTCGTCGGGGCATGGAAGACGCCGCTACTTCCTGCGCACGAAGGTTCAGTGACGGGGTCGGCACCTGTCAGCACTGCTGTAAAGTAGTCCATGATGAACAGCGCACGTGCCCCTTCGGGCACGATTCGACGCTTCGCCAGTTCGTACAGCGTGACTGCCATGAATCCCGGTTGCAGCCAGCATCCCGTCCGTTTCCAGGCCTCGTTTCCAATCGCCTCGCGGGCCGATTGCAGCCAGGTCTTGTCACCTTCGGGACACATTTCGAGGGCTCGACGGTCCTGCCAGTTAATCAAAGGAGAGACCGGGTTGAGGTGAGAATCAACCAGCAGCATTCCGTGCTGCTGCCCGGTGACGCCGATCCCGATCACCTCCCCGACGTGGTTCCCCAGTTGTTCAGCAACCTGCGCCAGGCAGCGGCAACTGGCTGCGATGATTTGCTTTGCGTCCCATTCGGAGTGGCCTCGTGCAGCGTCTGCGGTAGCCGTGACGCGACCGTCATTCGCGGCCGATCCGATGGCAACCAGAACTCCAGTTTGGGTGTCGACGGCGATACTGGTGATTTTGGTCGTACCGAGATCCACTCCGATCACGATGGGCATCGCAAGGTATCCTGAATTCAGGTCTGGGGACGGGCTGGAGAGAGGAAGAATCTACCCCGTCAGCAGGTCTGATTCACGCCCGTCAGCAGGTCTGATTCACGCGGAGAGGTCGAGAAACTTTAG
>NZ_DASWWZ010000282.1:0-14179 GCF_036405755.1 Schlesneria sp. | reverse complement strand
CGGGTTTCTGCACCTGGGAGCGTTGCTGGCGCCGTTCTACTTTTCGTGGGTCGGACTAACGTTATTTGCATTCCTGAGCTGGGTGACGGGCAGTCTGGGAATCTGCATCGGTTTCCATCGTCTGCTCACCCATTCCAGCTTTGAGACATACCGGCCGATTCGCTGGTTCTTCGCACTCTGCGGGACGCTGGCCGGGGAAGGCCCCCCAATCATGTGGGTGGCAGCCCATCGAAAGCACCACCGTTTCAGTGATCAGGAGCATGATCCCCACTCGCCTCGTGACGGCGCCTGGTGGAGCCACATGAACTGGATGTTCCCGCGGCACGGATCACAGCACTGGGCTCAACTCTATCGCCAATATGCTCCGGACCTGATGAAGGACCGATCGCTGCGGCTGCTGGATCGAGGTTTCCTCTGGATTCATCTCGGCCTGGGAATCATCATGTTCGGTGCTGGTCTGCTGATCTGGGATCTGAACACAGCGATTTCTCTTGTTGCCTGGGGCATGTTCGCCCGGCTGGTCTACATGCTGCATGTCACCTGGGCTGTGAACTCGGCTTCGCACATGTGGGGATATCGCACTTACCAGACACGTGACAACAGTCGAAATCTGTGGTGGGTCGGGATCCTTGCCTGGGGCGAAGGGTGGCACAACAACCATCACGCGTTTCCTCGCGTTGCCTGCCATGGACACCGCTGGTGGGAAATCGACATGAGCTACGCAATTGTCGGTATGATGAAACGGACTGGATTGGCGTGGAATGTTGTGAAACGCCCAGCCATCACTCATGAGGCAGTATCGACGGTGCAATTCGACATCGAAAATGAACTGGTCGTCGATGAAGCCGTAAAACGAATCTCGGCTTGAACCGGTAACGCCTGAGAGACACGCCATCACCAGCCTCCGGAGGATCGGCTGTCTGATCCGTCGAGCGGGCTGAACAGCTCCTTTGTGCTGGAAGCCTCGCGTGCTGGTCCCAGATCGCGGGACGACATCGCTTGGCAGACACGTTGTCCAGGTGCCGCGATTACTTTTCTCGAACAACGCGGAAGCTCGAGCCGTAGTCGCGACCCGACGGCAATTCACTATGCCTTCGGGCACATCGCAGGTGAAAGGGGGCATCGTAGAACCCGCCCCCTCGCAGGACATGCGTTTCCCCTTCCACGGGACCGAGCGGGTCTTCGGTTGGTGAATCTTCGTAGTAGTTCTGCTCGAAATAGTCCGAGCACCATTCCCAGCCGTTTCCGTGCATGTCGTACAGACCGAAGTTGTTCGGCTGGAACCGTCCGATGGGGGCTGTCCAGACGAACTTGTCGTCTCCCGACACGAAACGGGAACGCACGTCCGCATCGGTCGTCCCTGGATAGAAGAATTTCAACCGACTGTTGTCGGCGCTATTGGCGTGCTTTACGAGTTCTTCCGGGTTATCCCCGAAGGAATATTGAGACGAGGTTCCAGCCCGACAGGCGTATTCCCATTCAGCCTCGGTCGGAAGCCGGTACAGGTGCCCTTCTTTCGCCGTCAACCAGTCACAAAAGGCGACCGCGTCGTCCCAAGTGACATAAATCACAGGATGGTTGAGTTCGATTTTCCAGGCGATCGGATCCCAAGGGCGGAATCGCAACGACTCAATGAGGTTGCCCTCTTTGTCGAATCCCCAACTGGGGTTTCCATCGATTTCCGCGTCAATTTTGTATTTGGAATCGTGATAGAACTTCAGGAACTGGTTGAGCGTTACTTCGTACTGCCCCATGTAGAACGGCTTGGTGATCTTCACCTTGTGTCGGGGAAGTTCGGCCATCATCCAGGTGCGATCACAGTCGGGGAATTTACGGAGCGTTTCTTCGATATCTGCTTCCGCCCCCATTTCGAACTCGCCGGCGGGGATTTCGACCAGTTTCATATTGATCGAATTGGAGATGACGTTTTTGTCTGGCGCCTGAGCCGTAAGTTCAGTCGACACAAACAAGCAGGCGATTGTCGCGAGCACCCCGGTAGCTCCGCGTCTCAGATGATTCCGCATGTGCGGCGACCTTCCAAATGAAGTACCAATACAATTTGACAGCAGTTCCAGCGAGGACGCCGAATTGTCTCGCCGCTGAGGATGGCGTCAATGGGCAGAAACTTTCGGCCGCTCAGTATCCGACTCCGTCTCAACGAGTACAATTTCCAGCCGAAAGCCTGCACGACTCTGGTCAGAAAGTCCACCGTTCCTCATTTATCGTCAGCACGCGAACTTATGTCGCTTTTGCATCCCGCATTATTGTTTGGATTGGGACTGGCTGCAATTCCCATCGTGCTTCATCTCCTGTTGCGCGCCAAACCCAAACGGCTGATTTTTCCTGCATTGCGACTCATTCAACAGAATCGTCGACAGAACGTCCGTCGGTTGCAATTGCGACATCTCTGGCTGCTTTTGTTGCGAGTGCTCGTCATTGCGATGATCGTCTTCGCACTGACGCGCCCCTCTCTCCCGCCCGCCAACTACGGCTTGATCTGGCGCGAGTGGCTCACGTTGCTGCTGGTAGCCGGACTGGCACTGGCGACGTACTTTGCGGTCCTGCATCGCTGGAAGGGCCGGAACTGGTCGCGGAATGAGTGGCTGACTCGGCGTACCTTCCTGCGAGGTGGCCTTGGTACCGCCGTGGTCCTGGGGTTGCTGCTGGGGGTCGGCGTCCCCTACGCGCGGCGAGTTTCAGCCGAAATCAAAGATCCGGTGCCGAAAGTCGCCGATCAGCTTCCCGTGGCCGCGGTCTTACTCTTCGACAATAGCCCGAGTATGAGCTATCGACAGGGGAACCAGAGCCGACTGCAGGCGGCTCAGCAAATTGCGCGCGATCATCTGAGTCGACTTCCCTCAGGAAGCAAGGTTGCTGTGACGACATCTCATGACACAACGGCGCCTGCTTTCTCGCTTGACCTTCAGGCGGCTCGGAGCCGAATCGATGCCACGGAAATCAAGACGACCTCTCTGTCATTAAACGAGCGTCTGAGAACCGCGCTGCTGGGGCAGGAGGACGACCGACGTCGCATCACGGGAGAACAGTCGTCCCTTCCAGAAGATAAACGGCAGGATCGATATCTGAGAGAGATTTACCTGTTCACGGATCTGACCCGTTCCGCGTGGCGCGAGGAAAGTTCGACTGCGTTGCTGGACGACCTGGAACGGCTCAAGACGGTCGCTGTGTATCTGATCGATGTGGGTGAGCCAACGCCGTCCAATGCGGGAATCACCGGGGTGAGGCTGTCCCGCGAAACTGTTCCCGCCGGGGGTCCCCTGCGACTGGAAGTCATGCTGTCCGCCGTCGGGGCCGTGAAGTCCGATCTGACAGTTGAGTTTCTGGTGGGAGGTCCCGACGGGAAGCTGCTCAAGCGGGGTCAACAGTCCGCCCAACTCGAAAAAGGTGTCGAACGGCAACTGACGTTTGAGATTCCCCAGGTTGCTCCCCCCTATCAGCAGGGCGAGCTCCGTATCGTGGGATCTGATCCGTTGGCCATCGATGACATGGCGAGTTTCACCGTCCGAACGCTGCCCCCTCTGAAGGTGCTTGTCGTCGCTGGATCCAAAGATGCGGCATTCTACTGGCAGTCTGCGCTCGACTACGTTGCTTCTGCCCGCATCAGTGACTTTCGGACAGAGTTTCGTCCGGTCAGTCAGCTCGGCGGCATCGATTTCAAAACCTTTGACGTGATTTTTCTGATCAACCTGCCGTCACCGGATCAGGCACTGTGGAAGCGGTTCCAGAGTTATGTCGACGCCGGCGGGGGATTGGGAGTGTTTCTGGGAGCTCCCAGTTCTGTATTGAGTACTCGCCCCGGTTCCAACCAGATCGATCCAGTTTCATATAACACTTCGGAAGCGCAGAGTCTGCTTCCGGCAAAGCTTGTGGCCGTGACGACTGCGGGGGCCAAGCCTCATTACATGGACTTGCGGCAGACGCAGCACGTACTGCTGAAGCGGTTGGAAGAGACAGGTGTATTCGCCGAATTCGGTTCGATGGAAATTCGCCGTTACTGGAGGGTTGATCCTCACGGTGCTGCGGTGACGGTGGCGCGGTTGGATGGGCAGCAGGGATCACCCGTGTTGTTGGAACGACGCGTGGGCCGCGGCCGGGTGATGCTCATGTCGACGTCCGTAGATAACGAGCAGTGGAATGATCTCGTCGGGACGGCGTTCTCGTTTGTGTTTGCCGATCAGTTGACTCAGTATCTGGCTCAGCAGGCTTCATTCCGGTCGAATTTTGTCGTCGGTGACGAAGTTGCTCTTCCCCTGGAACGGGAGCAAGCGCCCCAGAAAATCGTCGTCCGCATGCCCGACTTCAAGCAGCGAACAGAGGATGCGACCGCAGCAGCGGGGATCTTGAATCTGAAGGATCTGACCACGATTGGTTCCTACCAGGTCGATTCTGCAGCAGGGCAGCCCGACTTTCACAGCGGATTCAGCATCCGCCTGCCGACCAGCGAAAGCGATTTGCGACGGCTGGAAACGAATGATCTGGACTCAATGCTCGGACAAGGGCGTTACGCGGTCAGCCGCGATCCTCTGAGTCTCGTTCGCACAGTCGCCACCGGACGCATGGGGCAGGAAATGTACAGCTTTGTTGTGGGATTGCTGGTCGCTGTTTTTGCGTTGGAACAGTTCACGGCTACGTATTTCTATCGAACGGATGAAGTCTGACGAGGGAGACAGGGGCCTCAAAGCGGGTTTCCCTGTTCCGCGACGCGGACGACGACCTGATAAGGGGGGACGGAACTGGTGCTCCATTCGAGCTTGGCTGTGTCTGATGGACAATGCGGCGGTTGAGATGGCTGAGAAGACCCAATAGCAGACTGAAATGCAATTCCTGCCGGAGTTGATACGGAATCCCCAATGGCCTCAGTCTTAACGGCGACAATTGCGACAATCGATCTTGCTCGCAACTTTTTTTGCGACTATCACCCGTTTCTCCCGTAATTCAAACTCATGTCAAACTTTCGGCAGTCCACCGGAGCCCCTGTCGGGAACGTCGGTCGAGCGGTTCTGCTCGCCATGGCGCTCGCCCTGTCAATCGGTTTTGGTGCCGCCATTCTGCTGGATCCCGATCCCCGAGGTTTCGGGACTCATCAGCAGTTTGGGCTGCCTCCATGCACATTTCGACTGTTATTTGGTGTCCCATGTCCCGGCTGTGGAATGACAACCTGTTTTTCTCACTTCGTCAGAGGTCAGTTCGCGGGTGCGGTTCGCGCCAATGTGGCCGGAACCGTGCTGGCCATGGTCTGCGCGTTACTGATTCCTTGGTCGGTCTGGAGCGCTGTTCGAAGCCGTCTCTGGATGGTGGATGAACCGGTCACTGTGGTCAGTGTGTTGATGCTAACGGTTGGCGGTCTGACGGTTGTGGTATGGATTGCCCGCCTGCTTCCGCTGATCTGAGAATGCTCTGTTCAGGGCAAGTTCAAATAGACAACGGGCATTTGCCCTGCAGGAAATCAGTAATCAACGGATCTCGCTTCGGGAACGAAGTCATTCGGCGAAGGATCGCAAATGATGAATGAAATCTCGTCCTCTCCAGATCGGCGCGAAGCCCTGAAACGGCTCTGTCTGATCGGCGCAGCAGGCTCGCTTGTTTCCGTCGCAGGTTGTTCGAAACTGCTGCTCGGCGGCGGCAAGATTCTGTTCGGTGATCCCAAGATCACTTCCGAATTCACGACCCTCACACGGATCGACCTCAGCAAAGGCGAACATACGGTCGCGGTGGTCTGTTCGACTCCCGAGTCAGTCGAGTCCAACGCATCGGCACTGAAGCTCGATGTGATCGATGGCGTTTCCCGGCGACTCAAGCTGAACGGCGTCAAGATCATCAATCCCGACCGGGTTGCCGACTGGGTGGAAGCCAATGGCGGCATCGGTTCCGATCTGACGCAATTGGCACAGGACTTCGAAACGGATTACATCGCTTGGATTGATATTCAATCGTTCGGACTGCGTGAACCCAATAGTCAGAACCTGCTGCGGGGCCAGACGACGGGATTCATTCGTGTTGCGAAAGTCGAAGATGTGAGCGGATGGCGACGGCCCATGATGGCGTACACACGTGAGTTCGCTCTGACCTACCCGCAGCATCAGCCAATCTCTGAGACCGGTCGATCCATCATCGTGTTTCACAAGGAATATGTGGCGCGACTTTGCGATATGCTCGCCGAACGATTCTACAACCACCGACCCGGGAAGAGCTTCTAATTGGGAATTGCTTCAAAGTCGTGCGAACTTTGACTTCATCGTTCAGGTTGGAGTGGCCTACTCGCAGCACCTGTGGATCTATCGCTTTTCAGACTGCGACACATTTCCAATTGATTTCAAACCCGTCAACACAAACGCCATGAACAAACTGGAATCGCCGTGCACGTCAGTGCTCGGGAGTGGTCCGACGAGTTTTTGCTCAGACCACTCAATCGTTCGGTCCCCCGAAAATCGGGGATCGAAGAAACACGATCATTACCGCACGGTCATTTAGTAACTCAAAGGCAACCTTATGCGAGCGATCATCAATCGATTACCGACGTTGGT
Organism: Schlesneria sp.; assembly: GCF_036405755.1. Taxonomy (NCBI): domain Bacteria; kingdom Pseudomonadati; phylum Planctomycetota; class Planctomycetia; order Planctomycetales; family Planctomycetaceae; genus Schlesneria; species Schlesneria sp. Next base: position 7,634 of record NZ_DASWWZ010000282.1, on the reverse strand, counting down.
GGCTGCACTACTGCTGTGTTGTGCCGTCAGTGGCTGTAATTACTTCGTTGTCTTCGGTTACCTGCTTGGCGGTCCTCCCTCGATCGAACCGAAGTTTGATGAAGAAACAAAGGAAAGCATGACCGACAAGGATGTCCGCGTGGCGGTCGTCTGCTTTGCCCCCAATGACATCAAATACAGCTTTGAAAGCATCGATCACGAGGTGGCTCAATACGTGTCGTGGCAGTTGCACGCCCACAAGATCAAGGTCGTTCCCCCCGATCTCGTCAAAGGCTGGCTGGAAGAGAACAAGGATTGGGATAAGCCCGAGGAAATCGGAGCCGCTTTCAAGACGACCTACGTCATCTACATCGATCTCAACGAGTTTACGCTGTACGAAGAAGGGAGTCCTAACCTGTATCGCGGACGGGCTGAATGTATCGTCAACGTCTGGAAGATGGATGAAGACGACCACGCAGAACAGATCTTCAGCGCGGAAAAGACTTCAAAGTACCCCGTGCACCAGCCGGTCAGCTCCAGCGACAAGACTTACATGACGTTCAAGGGTGAATACCTGACACGTCTGAGTGATGAAATCGGTCGATTCTTCTACGAATACTACGTCGCCGATGAAATCGCGACAGCCGGGGGTTGATCGACTGCCCCGACCGCACATCTGGTACCGAGAAAGCAGCCAGGGAAGTTTTCCCGGGCTGCTTTTTATTGCGCCTGAACGACGGCGACTTTGCGGTGCCGAACGCAACCGACGATCGGTCGTTTCACCGTGAACGGGCCTCACCGACCCGTCGGTTTGCTTGCGGGGATGGCCGTCATCTCACGGGCGAATTCATCCAGCAGTTTCAGTGTGGCATCCCGCTTCTCACGGCGAAGCCACGTGCCGTAAGAAACTCGAACCGCAGGGGCAGGGAGTGGCTTCGCCCACGCCAATCCGTCTCCGCTGATTATCACTGTGGTCTTGTCCGCGAGAGCCCTCGCACGCAATTGAACTTCTGCTTTTCCCTTCGAGCAGGTCACCAGCACATACTCATCGCTGATGACACCCGATTTTTCTCGTTTCCATTCCGACTTCGACAGATGTTCCACGAACGAGTCGGCCGCATTGGGGGGCGAGATACCGGGTAGATCATACGTGATCTGTTTTTGATCGGCGTCAAATTTGACATTCGTTGCTTCTTTCGGGACCGGGATATCCGCCGCTTCAAAAAGCGTCTGCGCCGAGGTGGAAGCTTCGCCGGACTGTTCCTTCAATTGCCATGAGTTTCTTTCCGCATCGCCAACGATGACTCGCGTTTGTCCTGCGGAGAGCGACTTAAGACGCACAATCACTTCCTGCTGCCCACGCACATAAGGCAGCCATGCCCTGTCTTCCTCTTTCGCTCTGCCTGTCAGCCGCTTCAACCATCCCTCTCGAGCCATTTCGCGGTCATAGAATTCGATCGATTGATCCAGGTTCATGGTGGTCGTGGCGACCATCTGCAAGTCGGTGGATGAATCAAATTCGACCCAGCCAGCATCAGGAGGGATCGGCAATGATTTGGGCGTGACCGCAACATTGATCTGAACGGCCAACTGGTCAGCCGCGTCAGCGGGGTATCCAATCATCACCGAAAGCGTGTTTCCGCGATTGAGCAATGAGTACAGACGCAAGTCCGGTTGCTCAAGACTGGAGGCGTTCAACCGACTGAAGGGTGTCCATCCCTGCTCGTGCAATTTTTTGAGCAACTCGACTTCCAGCTCGGTCATATCCTCTTTGGAGCGGTACGAAACGAAAGAGAACGAATTCCAGTCACTCGGGGAAGGGAATGCTGAGACCCGCGGCAGTGTGCGAACGTCGAAGTGACCCGCAAAATGCAGATTGACCGACAATGCCCCCTCCGGTCCGGGTACCTGTCCCGGCTGAAACGCGACGGAAAGTCGACAGTGATCTTTGGTAAAGCTGAGTCCCGGCTGTGTCTCGTTCGCCTCAGTCGACTCCGTCCAGCCGAACAGGGGTAGCACGTATCGGTAAAACTGCTCGACTTCTTCCTGGGAAGCGGTGACCTGATAAGCGGCGATTCCAAAGTCGCTCCATTGAGGTATGCCGCCGGGAAAGCGGGGGAAGAATCGGATATCGATGACATTCTGCAGCTGAGCGGATGAGGCAGGGGGATGGCTCTCCGCCGAGATTGCCGCGACTTCAGGAAGCGACAACGGTTCAATTTTCAATATCGTTGCCGACTCGTTCGTTCCCCAGATGCGAACTCGACCGGTCTCAGACGCAACAATCAGTGCACCTGCGGGATGCCATTTCAAATCTGCCGTCCTGCTACCAGTCGCGTCCAGGACCTGCACCGTCTGACCTGTGATGGCGTCGAAAATCCGCACGGTCGAGTCCTGGTCCACGACAGCAAGTTGTTTCCCATCGGCCGAAAACGCGATCACACGTGGCGCCGGGTCGTGCAGGACCAGCGGCGAACGTTCTTCTTTGTCGATCTCCCAGAAATGAGTTTTCGAGTCGGCGTCAGCGAATGCGACAATTTTTCTGTCCGGCGATAGGCCGAATGAGGAGTGAACAACCGGGCCTGTTGTGAGCAGAGATTTCCGCTCGCCGCTGGGAATGTCCCAGAGGCTGACTTCGCTTCCGGCAATGGCGAGCAAGTCATCGGTGACGAAGCCAAGGGCCGACAGCTGGCGATCACTGACTTTCAGTTTTTTGACGCTTTTCCCCGTGGCAGTCTCCCAGAGCCGCACTTCGCCATCGTAACTGGTTGTGGCAACCCTCTGCGACGAGGGAGATACTGCCAGTTGCATTAACCGTCCCTCATGTGCGCGGATCGCGGTCGTCTCGGATTGTTCGACGAGCTTCCAGATGCGGAGCATCCCTTTGTGATCCCCGGCGGCGAGGAAAGATCCGTCCGGTGAAATCGCGGCAGAATGGATTGGGCGATTCCCCTCTTCTCCTTTGACCTCGGCGAGCAGATCAATTGTCGGCTCGGTTTCTGATGTGTTCCAAAGGGTCAGCTTTGCTCCTCCAACGGCGAATCGGCTGCCGTCGGGGCTGAGGGCGATGCATTGGACAAGGGGATCCCCAAAACCGTCTCGACACGCAAGCAGACGAAAGGGTGTGCGCTGAACGTGACCCCAGCGTGCGATTTGATCGGCAGAAGGGGGGGGCAAAGCCTTCTTTTGCGAGGCTGCCTCGGCCACACTCGACCCCGTGACGGGGAGGTTGCTGACTTCCGATCCAGGCGACACGAGCGTGCCATCGGCGACTTCGTTTTCCTGGTGGGGCACGGGATCAGGCCCGACGCGCCCCGATTGCTCTTCTTTACTGTTCTTAGCCGTCCCGACAGTAGTGGAACTGGGGGAATCGGTACCCGTGCTGGCCGTTGTTGGGACAGACGCCGGTGCATCCGCTTGAGTTTCGCTCTTGCGTACTTCGGCAGATTGAGAGGCGGGCGCAGCTCCCTGCGGCGCTTTTGTACTGCAGCCCGTCACTCCGAGTACTACACCGCAGAGTCCGAACAGACTCAGGAGAACGGCCGCCGGCTGGAGAACGAGAAAATCGCATACACGCATCGCAAACGCCCCTCACCTCGGAATGCCACAGACGGCCCCCCCGAACCAATACTGGCTACGTGCAGGGGACGCCTGTCTTACTTGGAAGCGACCACATTCAACAAGGTTGTCGAGCTGATCACCTTATCGAAGTTCGATGAAATCTTACTTCGGTTGTGAAGCAGATTCTTCTCAGTATGGCTGTCAAACGAAGGGCTTACGTTGCTCGTCGAGAAATCCTGCGGGGGTTATCGACAAGAGTGCGCGTGAGATGCGGGCTCTGACGAGTGGTGGAACTGTTCCGACAACGTCACCCGCTTGTGCGATGAGGGCCTATTGGACCAGCGAGATGATTTTAAGGCGAAGGCCGACCCCGAATGGAGGCGTGAGTCGGGAGTGGAACCAAAGACAATGACTCAGTGGATTCAACTGTGTCATTGTCTTTGAGTGGTGCTCGGAGGGGTTACCGTCGTGCTGATTTGTTTCCCAGCTTCGTCGGTTGAGCTTTGAGCGGCGGCAGTTCGAAGTCGAACTGGCCCCCTTCGGGCGGGACTGTGACTTCACAGGCTGGTGCTTTCCCCGTTTCAAATTCGGGTGCTACGAATTGGACTGCGCCCAGTTCGTTGGGATGCTTCGGATCCTGCTCATCCGATTGGTCAGGGGCAGGGGACCCGTCCGGCATCTGATAAAGTGAAAACATGATTTTGTACTCGCCCGGTTCCAGTCCGGGCTTTCCTTTGAAGAATTCGATCTTGTATTTCCCCTCGGCGTCTGTCACTGCCTCGCGGCTGTTCAGGTTGGTGCCGGGCTTCGGGACGAATCGAACCAGTCCTCCTTCGAACGGTTCATCTCCCGCGGTGACCACACCGCTCACGGGGGCGAGTTTCGGGCCAGCGGAACCGCCGCACCCAATAGTAAAGACGAGGCTGGCCACACAAGTCCAACGTACGGCCAAGGTTAACGGTGTCATTTCCGACTTCTCTCTCGTGGCAGGTCATCGCCTGCAAGGACTGAAAAAAAGGCCGGCCGAAATAGATTGCTATTCAGCCGGCCCAGATCGACGTCACCCACTTTCAATACCGGTCCCAATAGAGACGAGCATCTTTTGTGGTACTTCGTTCTAATTAGAATTCGCCGACCACATTGCCATCGTCGAGGACGGCCAGGTTACGTGTCAGCCAGAAGTCCATGTTCTCGCTCAGGAATCGGACCGAACCGTCACCGAATAGAGCCTGAACGCCACCAACGTGCTGGCTGAACGGTTCGTCGTTAGGGCCGCAATTGTTGGTGGTCCAGGGACAGTTAGCTGGCCCGCCGCGTGGCATCTTGTTGTTATTGATCAGAGGACCTCGGTTGGCTGGCGGACCGGAAATGCCCGAACCGCTATCTGGATCGGCCCAGCGTCCCGGAACGGACGAGGGAGCACCCCCTGCTGTTCCGTTGGTCTGGGTGGTATCGGTTCCGGGGTAGATATTGTTACCCGCTCCACCGAACACAGCTCCCAGGGCGTAGCTGGTGGAATAGACGGTTTCCGTACGACCGTTGGCTTCGATGATGGCCATCGTGTTGCTGAGACCGTCGGTACATTCCGAAATCTTATTGTGGAAACCGAGCAGTGAGTCCTTTTCCCAGGTCTGCTTACACTGTGGTCCCGGACAGGCGGTTGAGTTGCCACGCAGGTTGCTGTCGGTCACGTCGGAATAGGCGATCGGCATATAGTCCGTCAGCCCATATCCGAACGGGTCAGCCTGTGTCGACCCGTTACTGGGGCAGAGGAACGCCCCAATCTTCGTGCTGGACATGGCCTTGTTCACGGAGTTTGCAGAATTCGTGTAGTGCAGATTGAGGTTCATCGCGTTGTAGACGGTCGACTGATCGATGAACGGCAACATCTGCGTGAAAGTCGAGGCGGGAGTAAATGACCGGAAATTGGCGCTGGTAAAGACAGTGAATTCGCCCGACGAAGGGAAGCACTGGAACGTGGATTCATAGTTGTGACATGCCAGACCCATTTGCTTGAGGTTGTTCTTGCATTGGGTGCGGCGAGCAGCTTCACGAGCCTGCTGAACGGCGGGCAACAGCAGAGCGATCAGGACGGCGATAATGGCGATGACAACAAGCAACTCGATCAGAGTGAAGCCAGCGTGCTTCGTCCGTCGACCAGACGGTGCGCATCGAGCATACGACTCAGACATCAAACGAGGCATTCAAAAAACTCCATAGGTACATTCGGATAAAACACAATCGCAATCGGCGAATGATCGTTCCCATGACTGTGTGACGGGTCACCCTGAGTCCCTCTCGAGGCGCTTCGTCCGTTCAGTCGCGATCCCTCACAGTTCTGATTCCTGCTTCAAAGATCGCCGTAACGCGTGTTCATTGGTGGTCAGTCAGTCAATTGCGTGCGGCAGCTTATTCCTGCAAAAAGAAAGCTCGATGAATGAACTGTGAATAATTGAAGAATTGTGGTTTCCGTAGTGTTTCTTCGTTTGGAGCCTGTATTGACGATCTCGTCACTCGCAGACAGCTACTGATCTTCATGGCTTTTTCACAATCTAGGGCGGTGTCTCTACTGCCGCTTGGAAGCAAGAGTTATGCTCATCGGAGTGTTCGAGTTGGTTCAAAGAGAGCGGAAATTGTCGAGGGAGCAGTCGGAAGATGCTGGGGAAGCTCATCTTCGGAGGGCAGTCATGGCTGATCGTGTCCATGGGACTCTTTCTGTTGGGACTCATCCTCGTCATCTGGCGGTATGCACAGGGCAGTACAGACGGGGTGACTCGCTGGCTTGCCCCGTTGTGCAAGATCACGGGCCTGCTGCTGCTCGCGGTCTGTCTGCTTGATCCCCTCTGGAATGGTCAGCGGGTTCGACCTGGCGCAAATCTGTTCGTCGTTCTGGCAGACGACAGTCAAAGCCTCACCATGCGCGATCCCGGTGCAAGCACCACTCGGGGCGAGCAACTAAAGCATCTGCTCAGCGTCGAGCAGGAGGGCTGGCAGGTCCGTCTCGGACAGGATTTTGACTTACGGCGGTATCAGTTCAATTCCCGTCTGCAAAGCGTTCCGGATTTCTCGGGACTGGATTTCCAAGGCTCGCAAACGAGTCTGGTTGCCGTCCTCAATGGGCTCAAAGAACGTTTTCGCGACCGGCCTCTCGCGGGAGTCCTTCTGTTTACCGACGGAGTGGCGACCGATGCGAACGACCTGAACCTTGATCTTGGCGGATTGCCCCCTGTCTACCCTGTCGCGCTGGGGATGCCCTCGCTGTCAAAGGCGATTCCAGACCTGTCCGTGTCGCATTTAACTCTCAGCGAGACGGCGTTCGAAGATGCGCCGATCACGATACAGGCCGATGTGACGTCGACCGCGATGCCGACCGCCAAGGTCACTGCGGAAGTCATTGACGAAGGGGGAATCGTCGTCCAGCAGCAGACACAGGCCATCTCCAATGACTCGGGAACTCTTCCGTTTCGGTTTCAGATCCGACCGACAAAATCGGGCGTCTCGTTCTATGAAGTCCGGGTTCGAAAAGAAGATGAAGCAGGCAAAGGTCGCACTGGAACTCCTGCAAAAGAGGAGGGGGCTGCCCAGGATCTGCTCGTACCTCTCGAAGACGCGTCCTCGATCGAGCCGACACTGGCCAATAATCGCCGTCTGATCGCCGTCGATCGTGGCAGTACGAAGTACCGGATTCTTTATCTGTGCGGTCGACCCAACTGGGAATACAAGTACCTGAAACGGGCGATTGATTCGGACGAACAGATCCAACTGACGGGTGTCATTCGGATCGCTCGCAAAGAGCCGAAATTTGACTGGCGCAGCAAGGCGGGTGAAGTCAGTAATCCGCTGTTCCGTGGCTTTGAAGGAAAAACAGAAGAAACAGAGCGGTACGATCAACCGGTTCTTGTAAGGCTGAATACAAAAACCCCCGAAGAACTTGCCGATGGATTTCCCAAGACTCTCGAGGAATTGTATGAGTTTCACGCCGTCGTGATTGATGACCTTGAAGCCGAGTTTTTCTCTCCTGACCAACTGTCACTGCTGGAACGGTTCGTCAGTGAGCGCGGGGGGGGGCTGCTGATGCTCGGAGGAGCCGAGTC
>NZ_DASWWZ010000281.1:0-7474 GCF_036405755.1 Schlesneria sp. | reverse complement strand
GAAGGAAACGCAGTTGGCTGGGTGGGGATGCAGATGCATCGCGGTCTGATCCGTATTAAAGGTGACGCCGGTCACCTTGTCGGTGCCGCGTATCGTGGTTCGCTCAAGGGGATGACGGGAGGGACGATTCTCGTCGAGGGAAACGCTGGAGACGAAGTCGGCCTGGGAATGCGGCGAGGGCTGATTGCGATTGCAGGATCTGCCGGAGAGATGCTGGCGGCCAGTTTAATCGCTGGCTCGGTGCTGGTCTTCGGCGATTGCGGTCAGAGACCGGGGGCAGGAATGCGACGGGGGACCATTGGGATTTTCGGCAAGAATCCGCCTCAACTCCTTCCCAGTTTCCGCTATGCGGCCCGGTACCAGCCTCAGATGGTTCCCTTGTTACTTCGCCTGCTGCGATCGTATGGCTTCCCTGTCAGAGAAGAGCTGATGTCGTCCGAATACGACCTGTTTCATGGCGATCTGCTGTCGGTGGGACGGGGGGAAATCCTGATCCCGGTAGGCTCAGCAAAGTAGCCGAAACTCCTTGCGAGTCGGTTCGCGGTGTCTGCCGGGGGGGATCACCTGGCTGACGTAACTGCAATTTGCCTGATTGACCGGATTGCGAACAGACAGGCTGGTTTCAAAAACGGGCGCATTCCGAGGGAAGTCGGTGTACCTGCTTTTGTTCTGGGATCAGGTGACATAAAACTGCATTCCGGGACGGGCCGAGTTGTCGACTGAAATGTGAAGACGAGGAATTGGATGGCGTTACTGAGTTTTCGAGATGTCAGTTTTGGATTCGGCTCTCCGCCGTTGATTTCTCGCGTCGACCTGCAGATTGAACGTGGCGAACGTGTGGGACTGTTAGGCCGCAACGGAGCGGGCAAGTCCACGCTCATGAAACTCATGATCGGAGAACTTCCTCCTGATCAGGGGTTGATCGAGCAGCAGACGGGCATTCGAATTGCCCGACTGATCCAGGATGTGCCGGTTGGACGTAGCGGGACAATCTTTGAAGAGGTGGCCGACGGCCTCGGAGCCGAAGGGAGTGCTGTCGCCGCTCAGTACCTGCTTCACCATCCGGATGCCATCCACAGCGATGAGGACCGGGCGGAACTGGAACGCCGTGCGGAATCGCTGAATCACGATACCGGCTGGCAACTTGAACATCGGATCGAGCAGATTCTCGAACGCATGCAGCTCCAGCCCCTGACCCGTTTCGACAGCCTGTCGTCCGGTATGAAGCGACGTGTCCTGCTGGGTAAGTCGCTGGTTTCAGAACCGGAAATCCTGCTGCTTGACGAACCGACCAACCATCTGGATGTCGATGCGATCCAGTGGCTGGAAGAATTCCTGATGCGGTACAGCGGGACGCTGATTTTCGTAACCCACGACCGGGTCTTTCTGCAGAAGCTGGCAACGCGGATTATCGAACTGGACCGCGGGCGTTTATTCGACTGGCCCTGTGACTATGCGACGTTCCTTGAGCGAAAGGAAGCTGCCCTTGCGGCTGAGGAACAGCAGCAGGCGTTGTTCGATAAAAAGCTGGCGGTCGAGGAAGCATGGATTCGTCGCGGTGTGAAGGCCCGCCGTGTCCGTAATGAGGGACGGGTTCGCGCTTTGAAGAAGCTGCGTGAAGAACGGCAGCAGCGACGTGAGAAAGTCGGAAACGTCAAAGTCGAAATCCAGGAGGCGGAACGGTCAGGAGCACTGGTCGTCGATGTCAAAGGCCTGTCGTACGAAGTGGGTGGTCGATCGATCATTCGTGACTTGACCACGACCATCATGCGGGGAGACAAGGTCGGGATTATTGGATCGAATGGAACGGGCAAGACGACGCTGCTCCGGCTGCTGCTGGGCCAGCTTGAGCCCAATTCCGGCGTTGTGAAGCGCGGGACCAATCTCGAGGTTGCTTACTTCGATCAGCTTCGTGCCCAACTGGATGAAGAAAAAACGGTCCAGGAAAATGTTTCGGATGGCAAAGACATGCTGACGATTAACGGTCAACAACGTCACATCATCGGCTATCTCGAAGACTTTCTCTTCACACCGGAACGAACCCGAAGTCCCGCGCGTTATCTCTCGGGGGGAGAACGCAACCGGCTGCTGCTGGCACGTCTCTTTTCCAAGCCGTCCAACGTCCTGGTACTGGACGAGCCGACCAACGACCTCGACGCCGAGACGCTGGATCTGCTTGAGGAACTGATCGTGGGGTATACGGGGACGGTCCTTCTGGTCAGTCACGATCGTGCGTTCCTCAATAACGTCGTTACTAATACGTTGGTCTTCGAAGGCAACAGCCACGTTCGGGAGTACAGCGGGGGCTACGATGACTGGCTCGCCCAGCGAAAGCCGATCACGGCATCGCCAGAGGTGCGACCTGCGCCTGCCTCAACGCCACCCGCTCCGGCACGTGCTAATCCTGCCTCTACTACTCCCGGTGTCAGGCGTCGAACATTTAAGGAACAGCAGGAACTGACACAGTTGCCGCGGCGGATCGAACAGCTTGAGATTGAACAGCGCCAGCTCCATGAGACCATGGCGAGTCCGGGCTTCTATCAGCAGGACAAGGGGGAAATTGCCAAAGCTTCCAGTCGGCTGGCAGCGATTGAACAGGAACTGACATCGGCCTTTGAACGCTGGGAACTGCTTGAGGCTTTGGCGGAGTAACCGCCAATCGCGTCTGGTGGGTGCTGAAGTGAACAGTTCGCGGGAACATGGCCGTCGGCGGACCTCACGAACGACCGCTTGTCGTCGAAGTCAGAGAGGACCAAAAGGCTGGAATATTCCGGTCGAACGGAGATCGTGGGCCGCTCTCGTTTCGAGCGACCTGTCACTCGGCTTGCGACCCGCTACGGTGACACGGTAACGTCCGTGGAATACCTCACTACTCGACAGGAGATTCGCACCATGAGAATTTTCGCGTGTTCGTTTCTTTGCCTCGCCCTCCTGATGGGATGTGCGGACCAGGCATCCACAACAGGGCTGGATTCCGCTGGGAAGGGCGCTGGCAGCAAGGGCAGCGGGACGCTGCAAATTGCCGTAATCCCCAAAGGGACAACGCATGTCTTCTGGAAATCGGTGCATGCGGGAGCCGTTAAGGCGGCCAAGGATCTGGGTGATGTCGAGATCCTCTGGAAAGGCCCTCTGCTGGAGAATGATCGCGACGGACAGATCAACGTCGTCCAGGATTTCATCGCGAATCGAGTCGACGGGATCGTGCTCGCTCCCCTCGACAAACAGGCACTCATCGGACCAGTGAAAGACTCGAAGGAGGCGGGGATTCCCGTGGCGATCTTCGACAGTGCTCTTCAGGACGAGTCTGCCATCGTCACCTACGTGGCGACTGACAACTATAAGGGCGGGGAACTTGCAGCACGGCACATGGCTCAAGTTTTAGGTGGGAAAGGCAATGTGATCCTGCTGAGGTACAACGCCGGTAGTGAAAGCACCGAACAGCGAGAAGAAGGTTTTCTGACGACCCTCAATGAGCAGTTTCCAGACGTCAAGGTGCTATCGTCGGACGAATACGCCGGGACAACTCCGGAACAGTCTCTGGATAAAGCGACGCAGATCCTGACCAACTACAAGGATCGGGTCGACGGGATTTTTGCCGTATGTGAGCCGAATGCCAATGGTGTTCTGATCGCTCTCAAAGAGACTCAACTGTCCGGAAAGGTCAAGTTCATCGCCTTCGATTCCAGTGAAGAATTGATCCGAGCGATGAGTGACGGCGTGTGCCATGGGATCGTGCTGCAGGATCCGATCACGATGGGATACGAATCTGTGCAGGCGATTGTGAAGTCCATCCGTGGAGAGTCCGTACAGAAGCGAATCGGAACGGGAGAATTTCTGGCGACACCAGAGAACATGAAAACACCGGAGATGGAAAAGCTCCTCAATCCAGACCGGTTCTAACAGCACTCTCTGCCGATATGCGACAGTGGATGTGAACCTTGGTGATGATGATGCGGTCCGGCAGCCTTGATTCGGTGGCTGGACCGTTTTCGTGGCTTCATTCCGATTGGCATCTGGTATAAAATCAAGCCTGATCGGTCCAGGATGGGCCGTAGATATCACATTTCAGGAGGAAGTGATGACGAGCAAATTCTGGTCGGTTCTGATCGGGTGTGGGGTAATCGTCGCTTTTGGAATTAACCTCTTTGCTTTGGAAATGCCCCGGTTCAAGAAAGCACCGAAACATTTCCTGGCAAAATTTGAAACCACGGCGGGGAATTTTGTCATCGAAGTCCAGCGTGAATGGTCCCCGAATGGCGCCGATCGCTTCTATCAACTGGTGACCTCAAAGCTGTACGATGACTGCAAATTTTTCCGAGTTGTGCCAGGGTTCATGGTCCAGTTTGGTATTAACGGTGATCCCCAGGTCGCTGCGAAGTGGAAAACGGCGACAATCAAAGATGATCCGGTGATCAAGTCGAACAGAAGGGGCTACGTGACGTTCGCGAAGGCGGGCGTCCCGAACTCGCGAACGACACAGGTTTTCGTCAACTATCAGGATAATCTTGCTTTAGACGCCCAGGGATTTGCTCCATTTGGACGCATCGTCGAAGGAATGGAGGTGGTTGATTCCATTAACGCCCAATACGGCGAAGCTCCCGACCAGATGCTGGTCCAGATGCATGGAAATGAATACCTCAATGCAAAGTTTCCTCGGCTCGACGGTGTAGTGAAGGCGACAATCGTGAAACGTTGACTGGACCGATATCAGAAATTGACCGAAGGCACGGCATATCTTTCGCAAAGACATGCTGCGCTTGACTGATTCGCCAATCGGATAAGACTGTCCCTCGTGGTCGATCAAAACCGCTGACGCCCCTGGGATCAGGGAAGTTCCTTAATTTCATTGATAAGTTCGTTCCATGCCGACTGAGACCCGCTTGAAGCCCAGTTTTATTGTTCGCCCCGCCGAAAAAAGCGATGTCGAAGCGCTGGGGGAATTTATTGAACCGTTCGTCGAGAATGGTCGCCTGCTGCCCCGGACACGGGACGAGTTGCTTGATCTCACCCGTCACGGGTTTGTCGCGATTTCTGGCGATACCATCATTGGGTTCGCGGCGCTTGAGATCTATTCTGCTAAACTCGCAGAATTGCGAAGTCTGGCTGTCTCTGCACAATATCAGGGACAGGGGGTAGGCAAAGAACTTGTCGCTGCCTGTATTGCACGGGCCAAGTCGCAAAATGTCTTTGAAGTCATGGCGATTACCTCATCAGAAGAATTTTTCCAACGTTGTGGCTTTGATTTCACCTTGCCGGGTGAGAAGAAAGCCCTGTTCCTGCAAACCAGAGAGACTTACTAAACAGCATGCCACGAGCGAAGCCGAATTCCCGATCTAACGCCCCCTCTCGGGCTTCCTCAAAACCACCGGTGCCCCAACGCCCAAAGTCCGGCAAGAACCCTAAGAAAGCCGCCAAGCCGACAGGTGGGGAGCGACCACCGGCCGTGACGTTGATCTCGTTGCTGGCAGGTTCCATCCGCGAACGGACGTTCCTGCGACTGGTTCTCAGTCAGCCCCTTTCAAAATCCGAGTCCGCCATCTCCAAAGTGACGGTTCGTCTGGTTGAGGTTGGGGGGGAAACGAAGTACCAGTGGGCGGTGCGATCGCAATTGCAGGAGAAACACGAAAATCTGACGATGGACGAGCTAATCGCTCAAACGAAATCGATCTTCGGTGTGAATCTTGGCGATGCTCACCTGTTTACAACCCAGGCTGATCTGACAGTTCGCTGGAACTACGGCAAGCCTCAAAAGGTGAAAAGAAAACCTCCAACACAGCAGCCATCGGAGGGAGAGGGGCACAACCGACAGAAGCAGTACCTGATTCCTGCCGGCGTCCCCTGCCCTTTTTTGATCGAGATTGGCGTGATGCTGCCGAGTGGACAGGTTCGTCCGACGATGTATCACAAGTTTCGCCAAATCAATCGTTACCTCGAATTCGTCGAGGATATCCTTCCTCAGCTACCGAGTACCGGACCAATCCACGTCGTCGATTTCGGCTGTGGGAAGAGCTATCTTACGTTCGCATTGCATCACCTTCTGACCCGGATTCACGAACGTGAAGTGAAGATCGTCGGTCTGGACGTCAAAGCGGATGTCATCGAAGACTGTACACGGGTGGCAGAGTCGCTGAAGTGCGATGGTCTCGAGTTCCACCTTGGTCGGATCGAAACTTATGTTCCGTCTGAGCAGGTGCATCTGGCGGTTTCGCTGCACGCCTGCGATACCGCGACCGATGATGCCATTGCCGCAGCGCTGCGCTGGAAGAGCAATGTCATCCTGGCTGTACCGTGTTGCCAGCACGAAATCTGCCAGACGATTTCCCGCCAGTCGCTCGTCGGACTGACCGAGTATGGCATCCTGAAAGAGCGATTTGCCTCTCTGGCCACGGATGCTCTACGAGCCCAGTTTCTTGAACTGCAAGGCTATAAAACGCAGGTGCTGGAATTCATTGAAACTGAGCATACCCCGAAAAATCTTCTCATCCGCTCGGTCAGGCGAACTGACGCCACGGTGCAGGATCTGACAGCCAGAAGAGAAGCGTATGAAGGATTGAAACATATCCTGGGGGTGAAGGACTGGCATCTGGAGCGGGCGGTCAACTCGCCGGCATAATCCCGATGGAAGACCATTTTTCCTCAGCGTGCGAAGTCCGCCCGGGAGCCAGTTGGCCCCCGGGCGGACTTTGTTATGTTGCCCGCCAAACTCGATCGAAGAACGTCCCTCTGGAAGGATGCGGCTTTGCAGCAATGGTCCCACGGATGCGGTCTTCCGAGTGACTTCCTGAGCCTTTGGACGTGATGACGTATGAGCGGCCCGCCACTGATTCAGGAGTTCTTCGCGGAATGGGAGTCGGACAGGCGAGGAAAATGGTAACGAAGGAGAAGCGTAAGTCTGTCAGCTATCCGTGGACGCTATCGAACTCGGTGGTGCCACCTTCTTCAAGCGATTCTTGATACTCGGCGGAGACTCAAGACCAGTTCCCTGAACTCACTCCGAAGGGGGTGGTAGCCTCACGAGATAGGCTCAGTGTCGGGGATATCGGGCAAACGGCCCGCACCGACGATCCGATTCCCAATAAAAAAAGGTCGTCTGCCCCTGCGGGAACAGACGACCTTCCAGTCAATCGCAATCCATAGTTCATCGTAGACCGTATGGCCTGTCAGCGGCGCGAGCGACGTGTCGCTTCTGACTCGGTCCATTCGACTTCGTTACGGCTCTCGAAGTTACGTACCCACGATTGATCGATGACGCGTTGAGGGCCTTGCGCCAACGATTCGTAAGGGGATTTGATGATCGGATAAAGACCTGTGAATCGCTCGGCAAGGAACTGCTTTCGTCGTTCCTGTTCAGCGACACCACCGTCTTCAATCGCGTTCTCACGATCCTTTACTTTGAAGACATAGTAAATCGATCGATTGGCATTTGGTGCCACACCTACTTCACCGACCTTAAGTTCTTCGAAGACGGTCTTCA
>NZ_DASWWZ010000280.1:0-3216 GCF_036405755.1 Schlesneria sp. | reverse complement strand
CGTGGGGGACCTGATTGGTTTCTATCACGAACATCTGGCAGGTCTGCAGGAACACCTGGCAACGCTGTGTCGGCAACGCAGCGGTCGATTTCTCTGTCTCGATTCGGGGCTGCCGCTGGAAACCATGCTGTTCGACACCTTGAAGCGAAAAGGATGGGTGCAGTAATGGCGTGGCGATGCGGTCGTGAAGAATTCCGTCGGTTGGAAAGAGGCGTTGCGATATGAGCTGGCCCGGCTTTTCCGCACTGATGAATGCATGGTGGTTCCTGCTGCTGGTGCCGCTGATTATCTTCTATTTCCTCAAGTTGAGACGCCCTCGCTTTGACGTTCCTTCGCTCGCGTTGTGGCGTCAGGTCGTTAATGATCAGCGGGTGAACTCACCCTTTCAGAAGTTCAAACGCAATCTGTTGCTGTTGTTTCAGATTCTGCTGCTCTGTTCGCTGATTATTGGTGCGATGCAGCCCTATCTTTCACGAGGAGCAGAACAAGCCCGGTTCCTGCCCGTGCTGATCGATAACTCGGCCAGTATGGCTGCGCTGGATGGCCCCAATGGCAAATCGAGACTCGACGACGCCAAGGAAAAGGTCTCGAAGCTGATTGATGACTTGCTGGCGGACCAGCGTCTCTGCCTGATCTCGGTCAATTCAACGGCCCGGAAACTGACGGACTTCACGGACAACAAACGGGTGCTCAAGGATGCTCTGGCACAATTAGATGTCACGCAGGTCCCCAGTCGCCTGGAGGATGGACTGAGGTTGGCACAGGCCATGTCTCGCGTCCAGCCGATCGAAACGGTGGTCCTGATTTCTGATGGAAATGTCCCAGCAGACATCGAATTCGAGCTTCCGTTCAAACTGAACTTTCAAAAACTGGGGCCGGGGGGAGCCAATATCGGGATCGTTGATTTCAATGCCCGGCGATCAAGAACGGGTTGGGACGTGTTCGCGCGGATCGAAGCAACCCAGCAGAAAGACGATTCCAGAAACGGGCCACCAACCGCGCGATCGTTGTGTGAGTACGAACTGCTCCAGAACGGACAGTCGATCAAGCAAGAGTCTGTGAGCATCGACGGGGGACGGGCAGAGCGGCTGGTGTTTAAGGTCCCTACCACGATTGCTGCATCCCTGGAACTGCGGATCAAACCGGACGGATTCGACTCGATGACCACGGACGATGTGGCGTACTTGGAACTTCCTGCGCCGCGACAGCTCACCGTCTTCTGTCCCCGTTCAATGGAAACCTACCGCAACGCATTGGAAAACCTTCCCGACATTCTGCTGTTCCCCGGGGACTCGGATGAGCCGAAAGCCGTTGATGTGAAGTTCGCGGAAGGGCCGATCGAAATTGGTCCCGAGTCGCGGGTCACTTTTCATGTCGGCTTTGTCCCGGACGAACTTTCAAAGCTGGTGGAACTGGTCTCGGGTCAGTCCGAAGTCGTTGATTGGCGGCGGACCGCGCCGCTGCTGCAGCACGTGCAACTGCTCGATGTGCAGATTGCAGACGACCCCAAACTGGAGAAAGGTGTCGGAGAGCGTGACTTCGAAGTGGCTGGTTACGAAATCCTGGCGCAGTCCCGTTCCGGCCCGTTGATTCTGGAGCGGGACAGGGATGGCCGTCTCGACTATCACTTTCTCTTTCACTCCGATCGATCGTCGCTGGTGTATCGAGTGGGATTCCCGATCCTTGTCCAGAACGTCATCCAGATCGCTGCACAACGGGCCGGACTGTTGGACGCGAAGGCACACGGGACAGGAACGCTCCCCCCGCAGCGGATTACCCCGGATACGGCGGTTCAAGTCACCGGACCGAACGGATATACGGAGTCGGCCACGAGCGACAAGAATGGCTTTGTCTCCGGGCTCGGGGCGCCGTATGTGGGAACATACGAAATGACGGGAGCGGAAACGCCCCTGAAACTGGGGGTTAGCCTGCTGTCCTCCAGTGAAACCGGACTAAGCACAGTCGATGTGCTGAAGTTTCCTGAAGTCCCCGTCCACGCGGCGGCTACGGTGTTGAAGACAGACCAACCCCTGTGGAGATGGTTCGCACTGGGGGGGCTATGTTTCCTGCTGGTCGAATGGTGGTACTTCCAGAAACGTCCCTCCGGAGTTCCAGCCTGAGTCACGACGCGGTGTGACCTCGCTTCTCTGCGCGGGATCTACGGGGTTCTCTGCGCTCTCCAGGTAGGAATTGCTGGGAAGCCAAATCGCGATGTACACGGATCGACAAATCCATCATCAAAACTCTGCTCAGGGGGAAGGGAAATGATCTTGGGCAGTACCCGGCTTGGAAAGAGGGCCACATGGTGACTTCCGTCATGCAGCAGCTTGCTTCAAAGTCCCTCGCGATAGTGATTTGGCTGACGCTGCTGTCGTGCTTGTTGATCACGTCTACGGCATTCGGACAGCAGAAGCCGATCTCCATCGAGGCTTCAAACATGCAGCCCTCGGTTGTGTTAGGGCGGCCGATTCTCACGTGGTGGGATGTCAAAATTCCGGGGGCTGGTTTGCTGACGGGCAAATTGCGCTTCCAAGTCCATTCAGAAGGATATCAGTTCGCATCGCTGGAAACCGAAGTTCTGACGCTGAATGGTCCCGAACAACGGATACGAGTTTTGCTGCCCGCGATCGACAGTCCACAACCGGTCGATCGGCTTCTCGTCGATATTTCGTTTGAAGGTGATAAGTATTCAGGCGACCTCGGGCAGCAGATTCTTCGCGTCCCGTTTGCGATGAAATGTGTGTTCAACATTCTCGTCGGTGAATCACGCATTGCACGTAAACGGACCCCTGAACGTGAGAAACTGATGGAGCGTCTCAAATTCGAATCTCTTGTTCCGATGCCGGTGAACAGCTCGGGACAGGTCGAAGAGCCCGACGGCGTGCAGACCATTTTTGCATCCGTTGACCCCGTCGATTTTCCTGCTGAACCCATATCGTATTGCAACTACGATCTTGTTCTGCTGATGCGTGAGGAGTTCCGGCATCTGCGGAAGGCGCAACTGGAGGGTCTGCTGGCCTGGGTTCGTGCAGGTGGGAGCCTGTATCTGGAACCGAACGGCGTTCTGGAGCCCTATCATCTTCAGTTTCTGCAAGACCTGATCCGTGACGATTCCAAGGGCCTGGTTTTCCTCCCTGACAGCACGGGCAAGATTCCTCAAGATACGGTTCCGCCGGATCAGGTCGCGATATCTTTGAAGAGTGGTCTAGGGAATGT
>NZ_DASWWZ010000279.1:0-9391 GCF_036405755.1 Schlesneria sp. | reverse complement strand
ACGCAGCGGTGATATTGATCCCAATCTGACGGAATACATTGCGGGAAAATCGGGGCTGTCGATCCGTGAAGTGAACGACATGATCAACCGAAAAAGTGGACTGCTGGGGATCTCGGGATTGAGCAACGACATGCGGACCCTGACCGACGCAGCCATTGCCGGGCAGCCTCGGGCGGCGCTGGCGATCGAGGTCTTCTGTTACCGGCTGGCTCGTCAGGTCCTGGCCATGTGTGCGGCCCTCACGCGAATGGATGCTCTGGTCTTTACTGGCGGAATCGGCGAGCACTCGTCGGTGGTCCGAGAAAAGACACTTTCCGCTCTCACAATTCTGCGGCCCGAACTGGACCCTGAACGCAATCTGGCAAACGGCATTCATTCTCAGGGGCGAATCACACGAGACGATTCGAGCGGTCTGGTCGCACTGGTCATCCCCACCAACGAAGAATGGATGATCGGTCAATTTGCGGTGGAACTGTGTCAGAAGCACGATCAGTAAAGGCTGTCGCTCATGATGAAGAAGACGATCTTCCTCGTTCCGGTCCATGCGGACTGCGGACTCACGACTGTCGCCCTGGGGATGGTTCGAGCCTTTGATCAGCTTGGCGTGCGGGTCGCGTTCTACAAGCCGCTCGATCACCAGCGGGAGCGTGAACATGGCCCCGAGAGATCGACGCACTTCGTTCGTACCATCACGCAGCTTCAGCCCGCCCCCCCGATTCCACTCGACCGGGCCGAACGCCTGGTCAGTGCTCAGGAACTCGACCGACTGCGGACGGAAATCATCACGGCCTTCCATCAGTCCACTCCTGACGCCGAGGTCGTGATCGTCGAAGGACTGGTCTCGACCCGCCAGTCGTCGATTGACTGGAACGAAGAACTGGTCGGGATCCTCAGCGCCGACGTGGTCCTTGTTGCGGCCGAAGGGGACCGGTCGAGCGACCGGCTGCGCCATGATCTCGAGACCGCTGCCAGCCCCTACGGCGGCATGCAGAGCGAACGGGTCATGGGATGCATTCTGAACCGTGTCCGACTGCAAAGCGGAGAGACGGGCGAGGCGGCCCGGTCCCGCTATGCCAAGGCCGTTGTTTCCCGGCCGCACGCCGATTTTTCTGTGATCGGGTGCATTCCCTATCACGCGGAACTGACTCACTGTCGGCCTCGCGATATCGCCGCTCATCTGAAGGCTGAGGTGGTCTTCGCGGGGGAAATCGATGATCGTCGAGTCAAACAAATTTCGCTGCTGGCCCGGCGAGTACCGCACCTTTTCTATACCTTCCGTCCGGGTGCCATCCTGGTCACGCCAGCCGATCGTGACGATGTGATCATCGCGATCGCCATGGCGGCTCTGAACGGAATTCCGATCGCCGGGCTGGTCCTGACCGGTGAACTTCCGATCGAAGAATCGGTGAAAGCGTTTTGCATGCCCGGTTTCCAGACGGGGCTTCCCGTCTTCTGGGTTCCCAAAAGCAGCTATGAAACGGCGACGGCGCTCTACGGGATGAGTCAGGAAATTCCCGCCGACGACACGCAGCGAATCCGCTCGGCGATGGAGTTCGCCGCGAGTCATCTCGATGAACGGTGGCTGACCGCACACCGCAGCAGCGATGCCGAACCCCGCATGTCCCCTGCGGCATTCTGTTATCAACTGACGGAACGGGCGAAGCTGGCGAACCGTCGGATTCTGCTCCCCGAAGGGGACGAACCGAGGACAATCAAAGCGGCCGTCATCTGTCAGGAACGTCGGATCGCTCGCTGTGTCCTGATGGGAAAGCCCGACGAAATCCGCCGCGTTGCTCACGGATTGGGACTGGAGCTTCCCGCCGATCTGGAGATCATCGATGTCGATTCGATCCGTGAGCACTATGTTGCTCCACTCGTGGAAATGCGAAAGAGTAAAGGGCTGTCTGAGCAGGCTGCGGCCGATCAACTGACTGATAACGTTGTCCTGGGAACCGTCATGCTGGCACAGGGCGAAGCGGACGGACTGGTGTCCGGAGCCGTCCATTCCACCGCCAATACGATCCGTCCAGCCCTGCAGCTCATTAAAACGAAGCCCGGTGTCAGCCTGGTGTCGTCTGTCTTCTTTATGTGCCTCCCCGATCAGGTCGTGGTGTATGGGGACTGTGCCGTGGTGACGGACCCCGATGCTCAGGGATTAGCCGAAATCGCCATTCAAAGTGCAGACTCGGCGAAGCAGTTTGGCATTACCCCTCGAGTCGCTTTGATCAGCTACTCGACAGGAACCTCCGGGAGCGGTGTCGATGTCGATAAAGTTCGGGAAGCAGTCCGCATCGCCCGAGAACTGCGGCCCGATCTCCTGGTTGATGGTCCTCTTCAATATGACGCCGCCTCGACACTCGACGTCGCCCAGACAAAAGCGCCGGACAGTGCCGTGGCGGGGAAAGCCACTGTGTTTGTCTTCCCTGACTTGAACACCGGTAACACGACTTATAAAGCCGTACAGCGTAGCGCCAATGTCGTTAGTATTGGTCCCATGCTGCAGGGGCTGAAGCGGCCGGTCAATGACCTTTCGCGAGGAGCACTGATCGACGATATCGTCTACACCATCGCCTTAACGGCTGTGCAAGCCACCCAAAGTTGAGCTCATCGTTCGCTGACATCATCGTTTTCGACGGACGATCGCCGGCGCCAGAAACTGCGGCGACTGAAGGACGTCATTCAGGCTGGTCTCAATTTCCGGCAGCAGTTCATCTCCCGTCTCGGGAAGACGGCGGGTGATCACGCCCCCCCGGATATCGCTCAGCACCTGCTTCAAGTCCGCATGAACCCGTTCACGAAACTGATCGACATCACTGCTGGAGAGGTCGCGGCGGATGAGCGATGTCGTCGGGGAGGAACCCGGTTCATCACTTAAGTGTTCCCGGTGACGCTTCAGTTGAGCGAGTGTTTTTCCTTCTGTCCGGTAGAGCAGTCCATCGACGTAGGCTCGCCGCAGCCGCTTCTGTGCATCGAATCGGTACATCAGATCGTGCCCACGATAAACGAACAGCCAACCGAGAGCATTGAATCCCACCACGGCCAGTAGTTGACCGTCCGGAGAACAGCATTCGATTCGCCGAATCAGCGACACCATCTCGGCCATCAAGTCTTCACGGTCTGATTCATTTTGAGCCATCGGTGCTATCTGCCTTCTTCGGTATCCCATGCATCTGCATGAGTTTGCGTGATGATCTGGTTATTCCGCCACTCGTTTCTTGTGACACTATGTCTTTTCGCGTTCTGAGCGCGGCGGTGAGTCAGTTCTCATTGGTATGATACCTGCTCAATTCTGGCGGTTGTCCTGATCGATCCTGAAAACTCCATTCACCGTACCCATGTGCCGGTCGGCCGAATCCTGTCAAAGCAGAATGTGAGATTTTCCTATGAGTTCTTCCTCGGTTGACCTGTCTGATCCGCTGTCGTCCGCTGAGTTTGCGGTGATCGATGAAGAGCGCAGGGCGGAAATCGATCGGCGTCACGCACTCGTTCGGGACTTGCTGGAACGGGAAGGCTATGCGGCCCTGCTGATTCAGCAACCGGGCAACTTTGCCTGGATCACCGGAGGGCAGCTCAATCAGCGCGGAGGACTGACCGGACAGACGGGTGCCGTCTTCGTCACTCCTGACGCTCGCCTGATCGCCTGCAGCAACGCCAACACGGCCCAGTTCTTTGAGGCCGAAGTCTCGGGACTCGGCTTCCAGCTCAAGGAACGGCCCTGGTTTGAGCCCCGCGGAGTGATGGTCTCCGACCTCTGCCGAGGTCGACGCGTGGCCAGCGATACGGGGGTGAATGGGACCGATGATGTCAGCTTGCTCCTGCTGGGAATGCGGTTGCCGCTCTCGGAATACGAAGTCAGTTCCATGCGAGAGGCGGGAAAAATTATCGCTCATGCGGTCGAGGCGACCGCCCGGGGGATGACGCGAGGTCGTACAGAAGCCGAAATCGCCGGTGAAGTGGCACACCGACTGATCAAACGAGGCGTCGACCCGCAGCGAATCCAGGTTGTGGCCGACGGACGTGGACGCCGTTTCCGCTATTGGAATCACGATCAATCTCCTGTTCATCGCTACTGTACCATCTCCGTGGTCGGACGTTATCGAGGCTTGTTCGTTGGTGCGGCTCGTACGGTTTCATTGGGGGAGCCCCCTCGAGATCTCCTGGAGGCCTTCGAGCGTGCTGCTCTCGTCGCGGCGACGGGCATGTTCTTTTCACAACCGGAATGGGAACTGTTCGAAGTCTGGAGCCGTGTCCGCCGGATCTACGAAAAGTCGGGAGCCGCCTCCGAGTGGCAACAGGCGGATCAGGCAGACATCGTCGAGTACGAATTTGGTTCGGTCCCGCTGATGCCCAGCAGCGAGTTTCGCCTCACCCCCGGTGTCCCCATCTTCTGGCATCCCTCGGTTGGTCCCGCCTTGTTAGGTGAAACTGTCGTTGTCACCAAAGAGGGAACCGAAGTTCTCACCCCCGCCACCGACTGGCCCACATTCCCGATCAGTGTCAAAGGGGTGAACGTCAAAATCCCGGCCATTCTCGTCGTAAATAACTAACACTGGCGCGTCGCTGACGCAGCCTGTTTGCGGTCTCACGATTTCTCCCGTCTCGTCAGGGGGTGCCAGACTCCCTTGAGCCAGCCGGGTTCACGGCTGCGGTGCTTCGAGACCTTCAAAAAAACTGCTGCCAATCCGGACGATGGTCGCTCCTTCCTCGATCCCGACCTCGAAGTCGCCACTCATTCCCATCGAGAGTTGATCGAGCGACCAGCGGCCGTTGCAGTCCGCTTTCAATCGGTCGCTCAGTTCCCGGAGCTGGCGGAAATACGGCCGGGACGCTTCGGCGTCGTCGCTGAGCGGTGCCATCGCCATCAGTCCCGCAATCTCGACCGAGTCGGTTGTTTGCAGAGCCGGCCAGGCGGCGATCAACTCCTCCGCGGTGAATCCGTCTTTGCTCTCTTCATGGGCGATATTCACTTCCAGCAGGATGCGAGGCCGTCGTCCCAGCTTTTCGGCCTGACGAGCAATCTGCTCAAACAATCGAGTGGAATCGACCGAATGAATCAGGTCGGTCAGGGGCAGGATGTCCTCCACCTTGTTGCGCTGCAGGTGGCCAATCAGGTGCCAGCGAACGGCCGAGTCCAGCACTTCCGCCCGCTTGGCGAGTTGCTGCGGTCGAGCCTCACCCAGCTCCCGCACCCCCAGCGAGATCAGTTCCTCAACCCAGCTCAGCTCGGCATACTTCGTCACAGCCACCACCGTGATGTCGTGAGGTTGCCGGTGGGAGCGTGCGCAGGCCGCCGCCACACGTTGCTGAATCGCCGCAAGATTCTCTCGCAATCGGTTTTTGCTCTCGTCACTCATTGCAGCCTCGTTCTTCCACAGCCTCGATTCACTCAGTTCGGGCACCAGAGCAGGGGGGGACTCAATCTGCCTGCCGCGTGCCGTCGTCCCGTTCGATCAGCAGATTGAGGTACGACCGGGATTCGGCGACCTCAAGACCGAGTGAGCGGGCCAGATGCCAGATGGCGGACTCCGCCTGCGTCCGTTCCCCCTCCTCGGCCAGGAGTTCAATTTCCAGGAACGATTGCCCCAGCTCCGGGACTTCATCCAGCGACACTTCAAAGCTCTGTCCGGACTGAACCAGTCTCAGTGTTCGGCGCAACTTGCGCACTTCCCGGACGAAGCGAAAGCCGAGCAGGCCCAGCATCTGACGTAGCTGATCAGTGGCTTGAGAGCCTTCGTCGAAACCGACCTCAATTTCATGGCGTGTTTTCGCCGCCGTGCCGATCACGGCACCTTTATAGGTGACGCAATTCGTGTTTCCGACGGATCGAATCCGCAGCGCCTCGTCCGTCTCGCGAAAATCGCGGGACGGGTGGTTGAAGTAGCGATCAACGTGAGTCACCACGTCGTCGGCCGTTGCCCCCCGGTTCCGCAGCAGCGATTCAATCGATGCGGGATCTTCGATGCGAAACTTCAATTCAACTTCATAGGTCTTGGTCATAGTCACTCCCGGTCGCAGTCTAATCGAGAAATCGGGTTGGGAAAGGGTGTGAGGCAGGTTCAAAATCGGAAGTGACAAGCGACCGACCGTGCCGCAGCGCTTGGTTTCGACCGTCTGGCCATCTAAAATGACGGGGTTGTATTAAGAGGATTCCCCCGTTTTGTGGAGGGGGCTCAATTTGCTAGGGTCTCCCAGGAAAAGTACTTTCGATCATGGCCAAAAAGACCATTGCCGATGTCGACGTTGCAGGTAAATCCGTTCTCATGCGGTGTGACTTCAACGTACCGCTCGACGATCAGCTGCACATCACCGACGACCGCCGAATCACCGAAGCCCTGCCGTCGATCAAGTCTGTTCTTGATCGCGGCGGCCGCGTGATTCTGATGAGTCATCTGGGGCGCCCCGAAGGGAAAGACCCCGCCGAAGACGCCAAGTTCAGCCTGAAGCCCGTGGCGGCCCGCCTGAAGGAAGTTCTCGGCTGTCCGGTTCATTTTGCTGCCGATACCGTCGGTGAAGAAGCTCAGGCGAAGTCGAAAGAACTCAAGAACGGCGAAGTCCTGCTGCTGGAAAACGTCCGCTTCAATAAAGGCGAAAAGAAAGGCGATGCCGAATACGCCGCCGTCCTGGCTGCCATGGGCGATATCTACTGCAACGACGCCTTCGGAACCTGTCACCGGACCGAAGGTTCGATGGTCGCCGTTCCGAACGCCATGAACGGAAAGCCCAAGGTCTGCGGTTTCCTCGTCGAAAAGGAAATCGCGTTTCTGTCGGACGCCATCGCCAATCCCGTTCGTCCCTTCGTCGCCATCCTCGGCGGGGCCAAGGTCTCTGACAAGATCATGGTCATCAAGAACCTGCTGACGATCTGCGACAAGGTCCTGATCGGTGGTGCGATGGCTCACACGTTCACCCTCGCGCGAGGCGGGTCCGTCGGACGCAGCCGCGTTGAAAGGGACAAACTCGATCTCGCCAATGAACTGGTGGCCGAAGGGGGCGATAAACTCGTCCTGCCACTCGACACCGCCTGCGGCGACGATTTCAAGAGCACCTGTAACAAGCAGGTGGTCCCCGTTGGTCAGATTCCCGATGAAGGGGGCTGGGAAGGATTCGACATCGGACCGGCCACCATCGCCAAGTACTCGGAAATCATCAAGACCGCCAAGACGGTCATCTGGAACGGCCCGATGGGTGTGTTCGAAATGCCACCGTTTGACGCCGGAACCCGCGCCATTGCCGAAGCGATCGTCGCCAGCGACGCCACCAGCATCATCGGGGGTGGCGATAGCGCCGCCGCCGTTCAGCAGTTCGGTCTGGCCGACAAGGTGACCCACGTCAGCACCGGCGGCGGAGCCAGTCTCGAAATGCTCGAAGGGAAGAAGTTTGCCGCGGTTGAGCTGCTGGATAATAAGTAACCTTCGCAATTGAACTTATGTCGCTGCGGGATGAACCCACAATAACCTCGCAGTGAAAGCGCCCTCGTTAGAACGGAGACATCAGCCTACAATAGGGTCTGGTGTCTCCGTTTCTGTTGTGAGAGTTGACTGGTTGACGAGAGTGACCAGCGGAGTACCGTTGCCGTCGATTTCATTGAAACGTCCTGTGAAAAGCTCCGTGGGTGTCGATCGGGCATTCCGGGGAAAATCCGATGAGGGGGAGGTCGAATGTCTCTCAGTCTCGATCTGGCAGCAGCGCTGAATCCGTTAGTCGGCCAAACCTTCGTTCCGCCGAAAACGGTCTCCGTTTCTGACGCCAGCGGACTGACCATTGCCGTCGACCTGATCTCCGTCGAATCGCTCGGTGTCGCGTGTGAGGAATTGAGTCTTACGGTTCCTGCTTTGGGCGCGGCCACGCTGGACACCCTGAAAAAATGGGCCAGCGACCTGTGCCGTCGCGTCACGTATCTGCTGGAAAACATCGGCCCGCTCGAATTCGACGCCCAGGGCCAGCAGGTCATGATCCGCTCAACCCCCCCCGACACGACGACAACCAGCGGCACCCGCTACTACGAAGTGATTCTGTCGCTACAGGGAGGGGGCCAGTTCTCCCTTCGCCGCTACCACAACGACGGCACAGGCAACGGCAGAACCCCCGTCCCTCTCCAGGTCACCCACGAACAGCTCGCCAAGCTGGTCAACGACCTGCTCGCCACGATCCCTACCAATCCCTGATCGGCAACCACCGGGACCGTCCATTCCTGACTCGCCCCGACGTCCCCGCACACACCGACCTGACCGCCCCATTGAAAAAACCGCTCCAATGCCACGAGTCGTGAGTCCCCGTCTGCCCAACGGGTAGCACCGGTTGACCGGTCTTCCGGGCTACCGGTGTGCGCAGCACAAGAGGTCCCCATCACGCATTGACGCAGAAAGACGTTTCGATCACGGGTGAGTCCACCTAAGGAAACCTCGTGCGGCTGTCGCCGCCCCGGTAGCCGCGAAGCCGCGTCAACCGGGGCTACCCTCCCGAGAGTCTTCCCCGTGGGCTGTTCCCCGTGCACCATACTCAGTGGACGAAGACCGCTGGACGAGCGCGATCCAGCACCGACATCCACATTCCCCGCCTCAGATCCGATCCCGAAAAAAATCACTTGAGCAAGTTGAACAAGTTGAGCAACTTCAAACCAAACCCCTATTTTTCAGGCCCCAATCGAACTTGCTCAAACCTTCAGTAAGTCGCTCAAAATGAACAACTTCTAAATCTGATGAGCAAGTTCCAAATTCACCCTGCGATTGCGAAGGCTGCTGAGCCAAATGCGAGATTGACACGATCGTGGACGCCTGACGGCCCCAATCCCTGATTTCCAGGGTTTTCCATAAGATGGGCATCCTACCGGACCCTGAGGAACTTGAGTACGAATCCATCGCGGTCGTCATTCCTTCTTCCCGAGTGCACCACATTCCATCCCCTGAGTTATCCAACTCTGGCGACACTAATCTTATCAAAATCCGACCTCGACAAACCCTCCCTCGAGCCGTCGTTTCCAATTGATTGGAAGGTAAGAATCGCCGTGACTTTCCTAGAGTTCGATTCCATACTGCAGCACAGAATACGTAGTGAGCTCCGGGACACAGCTTTGTTGCTTGGAACGTGGGTGCTGATTCATGCCGCTGCATGCCAGGTTAAATATGGGGCTTGTGGTCCTTTGACCAGACGTTAGGCCGTAACAAATCTCGTTTTGCTTAGTGCGACGCAGACACTCAGTGGCCCCGAAACGCGGCCGACGGGGACGTCGGCGATCCCGGGAACGCCGACGTCCCCGTCGGCAAGCAGGAATGTGAGGCTTCCAGGTCTCCTCGAAAATCGAAGGGTCATGAGATGACCAGAAATGAGGAAGTCGAAAATCAGATCAAAGCCGACCAGAACGTCGGTCGCGCGGAAACTGCAAATGGGCGAA
>NZ_DASWWZ010000278.1:0-2847 GCF_036405755.1 Schlesneria sp. | reverse complement strand
TCATGGTCACGAGCCACCCCAAGACGCCACAACAGACCAGCAGGCCCAACGTGCCGAAAATACCACCGATGATTGCTGCGATCATGCAGCCGCTCATTCGTTTTTTCGGAACCGGCGGAAGAGGCTGTGGTTCGTGAGGAGTATCAACCCAAAGATCGTTTCCGGACATTGAAGCAGTTCCTTGCGTTTGATTGAGTTGGATAGTTTTCTGGATGGCCGGAGCTATCGTCGTGGTGTGCGATGGCGACGCTGCTGAAATTCCAGATTCAACGCCCGGGAAGCGAACGTCAATTACCGGTACAAGGTGACACTGTTTCTAGAATTTATCAATAATCGCAACATGAAAACGTGCCGCGATGACCAGCCTGCTTCCATCAATCGCCCCGGTTTCACTAACCTGCGGTCTGGTTCCCGGCTTTCTCAGCAGCGAACAGGCTTATGAGCGACGCAGAAATCTTTCAATTTCGTGCCAACTCCGCCTGTCAGACACGAGCTTGACTCGAAACGGGCTCATGACTCCAACTCCACACCGCTCGATCTGCCCTCCCGTGATGTCAATGTATTTCCGTGTCCGGGCCTCGATTTGGTTTGCAAATCAATGACCTGCTATCGTATCTCTAGGCGGATATCAACTTGATTCACCGAAGGCAGATCTGATGAATGTGAGAGCGAATGATGACCAAGCCTCGCACTCTGACACCTCAGCCCGCGATCGAGAACTGGCTGCAATTCGGGGACTCGCAACGGCCTACTCACGACTGCGACAGGAAATCGGTAAGGTCATCATCGGACAGGATGATGTTATCGATCAATTGCTGATCGCCATGTTCTGCAAGTCGCACTGTCTCCTGATGGGTGTCCCCGGGCTGGCGAAAACATTACTGGTCAGCACCGTCGCGAAAATCCTGCAACTGTCCTATCGCCGAATCCAGTTCACCCCGGACCTCATGCCGTCCGACATCACTGGCACAGACGTTCTCCAGGAAGACCCCGACTCCGGAAGACGCCTTTTTCAATTCATGCAGGGGCCGATTTTTACCAATGTGCTTCTCGCCGATGAAATCAACCGCACTCCACCCAAGACGCAGGCGGCGCTGCTGGAAGCCATGCAGGAAAGACATGTCACGGTCGGTTCGAACACCTATCGACTGCCCGTCCCGTTCTTTGTGCTCGCGACGCAGAATCCGATCGAGCAGGAAGGGACCTATCCTCTTCCCGAGGCACAACTGGACCGGTTTATGTTCAACATCGTCGTGAAGTACCCTGACGCCGCAGAGGAATTGCGAATCCTCAAGCAGACCACCAGCGGAGAAGAACCGCAGCTCACCGTGACCCTGACGGGTCGACAGATTCTCGCACTTCAGGAAGTGGTGCGCAGGGTTCCCGTCGCAGAACACGTCTTTATTTACGCACGAGATCTGGTGCGAGCCACACGGCCCCGAGAAGCCGATGCACCAGGCTTTGTGAAAGAATATCTCTCGTGGGGAGCAGGGCCCCGAGCAGGACAGAATCTGATTCTCGGTGCGAAAGCTCGCGCCTTGCTTCAAGGACGATTTCACGTGATGACAGAAGACATCAAGGCGATGGCGCACCCGGTGCTGCGCCATCGCCTTGTCACGACGTTCGCTGCCCAGAGCCAGAAGATCGATGCCGATGCGGTGATCGAGATGCTCATCGACAAAGTGCCCGTCGAACTCAATCAACGGGCAGAGCGGCTGGCTCGTGGCTGAAAGACCCGCTTACTTCTCGTCTGAGGCACAGGTCCAGGGATCAAGCGAGTCCTGGTAGTTGAGCAATTCTTCTGGCTTGAAGTAAATGGCCAGTTCGCGGGCAGCAGCATCAGTACCGTCACTGCCATGAACCAGGTTCATCTGACGACTCAACCCGAAATCGCCACGGATGGTTCCCAGCGGAGCTTCCCGTCCATTGGTTGAACCGAGCATGGCCCGAATCACGGAGATCGCCTGAGGCCCTTCAACGGCCAGAGCAATGACCGGCCCCGAGGTGATGAACTGCTCAAGCATGGGATAGAACGGCTTGCTGACGTGTTCGGCGTAGTGCTGCTTGGAAAGCTCGGGTGTCACCTTCAGCATCTTCATCCCGACAATCTTCAGTCCCTTGGACTCGAATCGTCCCAGGATCTCTCCCACCAGACGACGAGCCACGGCATCGGGCTTCAGCAAAACAAAACTACGTTCCAGCGCCATCGAACATTCCTTAACTGTTGAAAAATGAAAGTTGACTCATTCCGGCCAACAACGTCACCGCGACGAATAGTGCCAATCTGGAACCACTTGATCAGACTAGAGACGATGGCCGGTGTCGGCTCAAGCCTTGGCCATCAACTGCAGAAACTCTTGAAAGAGATAGCTGCTGTCATGCGGTCCGGCTGCGGCCTCAGGATGATACTGCACACTGAAGGCGGGAAACTCTCGATGTCGAAACCCTTCGATCGTCTGATCGTTCAGATTCACGTGGGTGACTTCGAGGCTGTCGGGCAGTGTCTCGGCCGA
This sequence comes from Schlesneria sp., assembly GCF_036405755.1. Lineage (NCBI taxonomy): Bacteria > Pseudomonadati > Planctomycetota > Planctomycetia > Planctomycetales > Planctomycetaceae > Schlesneria > Schlesneria sp. The sequence goes on along the minus strand of NZ_DASWWZ010000278.1, from coordinate 334 downwards.
GATTGCAAAACCATGGTTCTGCGATGTGATCTCAACCCGACCGTTCGCTTTATTCAGAACGGGTTGATTGGCCCCTCGATGCCCAAACTTCAGCTTGTATGTCTCGGCACCGCTGGCCAGTCCCAGAAGCTGATGGCCCAGACAAATCCCGAAAACGGGTGTCTTGCCGAGCAAATTGCGAATCGTCGAGATCGCGTAGGTGAGGGGTTCCGGATCGCCAGGCCCGTTAGACAGAAATACGCCGTCCGGTTTGAGTGCGAGCACTTCTTCGGCGGACGCGTTTCCGGGAACAACCGTCACCCGACATCCTATCGCCTTCAGGTGCCGCAGGATG
>NZ_DASWWZ010000277.1:0-8046 GCF_036405755.1 Schlesneria sp. | reverse complement strand
GCTGATCTGTTGATTTCAATTCAACTCTCTAAAAGCAGGAGCAAATATATGGAATCGTTGTTTGCCTTCGCAATCCTGGCAGGGATCGCTGCCTGGGCCTACAAGTTCGGCAAACAGAACGGCTCTCGGGGTGGATTCCGCGCCGGATGGAGACAGCGACGCAACTCGCGTGGCAATCCGAAATAGGATCGCGTTAGACGTCTACCGATCTTGGGGGGCGGGCTATCTGGCCCGCCCCCGGAACGGTTTCTCTTAGCTATCAGAGTGACCTTAGGGACTACTCACCGGCTTCCCATACTGGGTTACAAGCACGAAACGGAGACTGTCAACGCAATACGAAGTTTAGTCGAACAGCAATTGAATGGGATGGTTTCAAGCATACCGATGTGAAGGCACGGCGATCAGCCGGATTGCAGGATCAGATTGTTGACGGCGGTCGACGATTTACTGAATCGAGGTAGTACTGTTTCGCGTGGTTCCTATTTACCGGTCGAGGTGACTTGAAAGCAATTCCCCCGACGACAGCGCACGGCAGCCGACGCGCGGTCGTCTACGTGCTGCTTCCGACGCACCGAAAATTGGCCGTCGGACCATGCCGCCAGACCTGCGACCGCCCCCCAGCGGCCAGAGGGGGTGACAGCCCAGCGGCCAGGGGGGGTGACAGCCCAGCGGCCAGGGGGGGTGACAGCCTAGCGGCCAGGGGGGTGACAGCCTAGCGGCCAGGAGGGGTGACAGCCTAGCGGCCAGGGGGATGACAAGGTGGCCGAACCACGTACCCCCTCATTTTTCCGTGTCCGCGGTGGTGCGTGTCTATGAAAAAGTCAATTTTGCTAAGCAATCCGCAAACCTATCGGAACCGCTCGTGGCCATAACCATCCCCGTTTTTTGGGCTTACGTCAAACACGAGTCTCTTCTCTACCCATCTGTCCTAGAACAGATCCCTGTTTGAGCATCTTCGCGTGTGGCTCGCACGTCGGCCTTTTTGCAGGTTACGGGCACAGCTGCGTTTTCTCGGTGAGTTAAAAAGCAGGAGTTTTGAGTGATTGGGTTGGCGGAATCGAGAGAATGCTGTTTCGCGGTTCCTATTTACCGCTCGATAATTGCTGGGCAATTCCGTCGGCCACCACCGGCTCCCCCCAGCTTTCTCGGAATCGCGACTTCAGTCCCGAGCGAAAGCGGCAATTGACATTTTCGCGCCGCGTGCCTTATGGATTGTTGACGCGCTGAGTTCACAATCACCGACGATGTGAAGCTGTAAGCCGGATCAGCCAGTCCCAATCAACGTGTGTTGGGGAGACTGCGGTTGCAGTTCTTCCTGGAGTTCTCACGCATTAAAACCGACCGGCCAGTTTGCCATGAGGAAACAAAGAAAATCTGCGCTGAGCGTTCTCCAGCCAACGTCCGCCAAGTAGAGGTGGCTCATCCACGACGCGATGGCCCCCCAATCGGCGAGGAGAGGAGACGGCTGAGCGAGAGTGTGCACGGAATGCACAGGCAAAAACTGACTTCAAGTAAATCGAATTCAACTTATCAAAAAGACACCTGTTAAAAACACAACAAGTGCTTTTTAGCCTGTGCATCCCGTACATCCGTTTTTGGGGTCAGTGTCCGTCGCTCATCAGAAGCTCAATTTGGCCGGTTCCTTATGCGAATGCCTCGGTATTCCCGCTGCCTACCGTTATGGATGGTTGATTGGCCCACCGTCAGAAAAGGTAAAGCCGAATGAAGACTTCGGCCAAAAGTCTGCTGTTCGGACAAGACTTGGACGCCGTTATCATTCCGCCAACGTATCCATTCTTGGAAGCATGTTTGTGTGGGGACCGAGAATTCGTGTCCAACTTCCAACCGGTCCTGTATGAAAGCATGGACTGGACTGACCATCCTGCGGCATTCATCAAGGAATTGCTGTGAGGATGATGGCTGAACGAAGCGCCCTCTTTGCCTGAGTCTGCCGAGTCCCGCAATAGACCAATTCAGGATTCCTGGCAGTTCCCCTATCAATCGTGCAGTCAAATCATGATCCTCCTGGTTCAGCCAAGTGTGACGCAATTGCAGCAACAGCAGTCGCGAGAAAAGTGCCTGACTCGCGTCCTGGAAGCGTGGAAATTCATTGCAGCTGATCATGATGCGGGTCGGAAGCCGTAGCGTCAGCATCGGCTTGTTTTTCCGATTGATTGTCATGGTATCCTCGCCCGTGATATTCAGGATGTCTTCCAACAATGACATTGCGTCGATCTTTCCCGAAAGTCGTGCGTCACTGACGAGAGCGAGAGACTTGTTGATCAAGGGTTCCAAGCCGAATTCGCCCTGCATCCTGCGAAGTGTCGGACCAGCGACGTTGGCTTCGCCCAGAAAACTGTTCAGAACACGTCCGATAGTCCCCTTTCCTGATCGCGTCGGCCCACACAACATCAGCATCTTTTGTTGCGAGGTGTCGGGGAGCAGCAGATAACCGAACCATTCCTGAAGCAAATGAATGCTGTCTTGATCATCCGGCCAGAGTTGCCTCAGGAAGTTTTCCCAACAGGGACATTGGGCGGCTGGTTCAACAGAAAATCCGATTCCGTGAGTCGAAATGAACGCTGGTGTTGGAGGAATCCATTGAAAATGGCCAGCGGCCAACGCCGCCAGATCGACGAGACCGGATGGTGTCACCAAGACGTTCTCCGGAAGCGGAACCATGTCTGGCCGATCGTCTCGCCACATGGGAAGCGACCTTGCGTCGCTGATTTTCGTCAGGCTTTCAATAACCCTGACGACGTCGTTCAGAAGTTTCGACGTGACTTTGAAAATGTGACCGTTCGGTGCAAGGAGTCCAGCCCGCCCTAAGCGATTGAATTCCCGTTTGATCGCCGCAGTCACCCTCGCTTGGACGTCCTTGATGCCAACCACATGATATTTGCTTGCGTCAAAAGCATAGTAGTCGTCACGGTAGTAAATCAGCCCTTGTTGCCGTTCCGTATCGGACCATTCTTCGAGGCAAAGCAGAGCCAGTCGGTGTGGATCGTCCGGAGCCTCACCTCCAACCCCAGGTCTAACATCATGGGGGCCAGATTGAGCCGTAGCTGCGAGCAATGCCGCTTCGACATCACACACGGGGCAGTTCATGCGTTCAGCAACTTCAGTTGCAAAGCGCCGGCGCTGGTTGGCTGCGTTGATATCAAGCACATCGCGGTGAACTTCGCGCCACTGGTCATGTTGAACGTCATATGCCACGATGGCGCTTCGTGATCGTGTCGCATTTGGGGGGACTTGTATGACCAAAGCCATTTCAGCCCTCCTTCCCGTACGCATTGTACGGCGGGCAATGAGAACTAATGACAACCTCGATGTTGCCGACCATGATGGCATTGTCTGGTGATGACGCGTGTGTGTAGGTGACAGCAGCTTGGCGAACTTGGGAGAATGCTGACTCGATCGTTTTGGTTGCTAATGCGCGTTCACAGTTGTCGTACGGACCAGCCCCCCGCAAAAGTTGAGGTAGGGCTTCGTCGAAGCTGAATCCGTTCCCTGCCATGTCACAGGCCGCAGCAAAAAGCCGGTTGTTCCATTGAGATTCGTGCTGAAAATGCCCCAAAAGGAATCTCCGAGTCTTGGACGACAATCGGGATGGCATAGCGGCTAGGCTGCGCGAGCCAATCGAGTTGGGCAGAGGTGGCCTCGATATTCGTTGCGGTTGCACGTTGGCACCGGTTCTAGGCGCTGGCTGGCTCTGTGACTGGACCACCACATGGTGTGAATGCAGCCATTCCCTAAGAATGTTGACGTCGTCGCCAGTTGCCTGGATTAAGTGTTTGATGGCAGACTCGCCATTCAACCATTGCCGTCCATACCAGACCCCAGTCCAATGATCACGAGAATGATGTCGACCGGGCAATCGGATCCAATTTCCGTAAGGGCACGTTTCGGAGAGAGATTGTTGTTTTGGAAAGGTTTCCGGTGCTGAGGTGAAGCCGAATCTGCTGTAATCAGCAACAAGCCATTGCGCGAAATGAAAAACAACCCAAGTGGGAACGGGTTCGTGCAAAACTACCCATACATGCAGCCCTCCGTTGCCATTGCTGTCCATGATCAGCGGGTGAAAACCCAGATGTGTCAGAACTGCGCACCAATGCCGTGCAGCGTGGAGGTTCGCGAATGATGCCACCGACTCGGCTTCATCATGTTGGTCGATGTCAATCGCAAACCACCGACTGGTGTTAGCTTTGCTGATCGCGTGAATGCCAATCAAATGTCCCTCGTCCCAGCCGCAGAAGTGCTGCTTGATTCTGGCAGCGGTTAAAATCCCTGGGAACCGCAGGTTCGGGTCAGCAGGTGCAGTGAAGTTCTTTGAGCGGCCAGCTCTCGCAAGAATTGGTAGATACTGACCGTAAACATCATTGCGATTGAGTAGTTGATTGTGGACCCAGCATTCCAGCGCCTCGCAGTGATGGCACCATGCTTCTTGTACACACTCGGAATGTACTGTGCGCGGCGGCAATTCCAGCAAACTCTGCTCGCTAGCGAAATCAGAATTGCCAACAGCCTTCGGAACATTAGAATTGCGTGATTCAAACGCGGCTGTGTCCTCAGCCATAGTTAGTTCTCCTTTTGGAACTTCGAGGCCCGTCGATGCCAGTCGACGGGCCTTAGTCATGGTGGTTAGTTAGTGGCAGACGGGGTGACAAACATTCGGATTTGCGCACCGCACGGTCCGCGAAATATGACTGCGAGCGTACCGGGAAGTAGTCCCTGTGCTTTGAGTTCGCGGCTCGATGCGAGACGCTCTCGTTGTATCGCCAGCGGGTTCCGAGCGAACCATTCGCGGTCAGCGGCGGCATCGACCTGGCAGGACTCTTCAGCGGCCTTCGCGTCGATCGGCTTTCGCCCGAACTGAAGGTGAACATCCGGAACACCCGTGTGTTCGATTTGTCGTCGTCGTTTCATCGATTACTCCTGTTTTTGGAATTGGTGAACGGCTTCCTGCGTCACTTGCGCAGTTGCGGATTCGCGGTCTGCAAGCACACTGAGAAAGCCGATCAGATTCGACTCGATCTCCCGACAGTCATCGTCAGTGAGATTCCGGCCTGCACGTGGTTGCCAGACTCGCCGCGTGTGATCGCGGAGCGAAGATTCGTCGCGGTCGGTCATGCTGACGGCGCTTCCGCCGGAGGAAGTACGCCTGTGTCACGCAGAGCTTGCTCGATAGCCGGGATGTAATCGTCCGGAATTTGACGATGTCCGCAGACTACCGGGCAACGTGTGTCGTCAAGTCGTCGCTTGTAGAACAGCGTCGAAATGACGTGGGGTGCGATCGTAACCCCATTTTGTTGCGAGAGCTGCCTCGCAATGGCACTTACGGAATGCACAGTCTTCTCTCCTCGCTAGGGTGGTGATGGTCATCGCCGTCACCACCCTAGCGGGCCGAAAACTGTCGTTTCACCGACAAGAAGTGTCGTTTTTTTTACAAGTTGAGAAACGCCCATTCGACTCTTTGGTGCCGATATACATATTCATCCCAGACTAAGTCGTATGCCCAACAGGATGAGACATGTTCTGCGAATTGTGGCATATCGATTATGCACTCATCGACTAACCTCTGCCAACTTTTCTCAATCTTGCGACGCATGGTCTTGATTTCAGTGTCAGACGTACGCCAAAAGCTGTTTTGAAAGGTAATCAGCTGACCAAGCAGACTTTCCAAGAGTTCTCGCTCCTGATCCGAGTTGCACGCCTCGATTCTTATCTCGATTTCTTCGATATCACTTTTCGTTTTGTGGCGCAGATTCCCGAACCCTTTTCTTCCAAGCTCATGAGCCAGTGGAACCGCACGTAATGACTGGACCCCGTCAATCTCAAGAAATCGCGACACCGATCGGCTTGCCGAAATCTCGGTTGATTCAACTGCAAGAAAGTCGACATTAACTCTTCGGTATCGACAGAGCTGTACGAAATTCTTGGCTCCAACCGTTTTGATCGTACCGACCTCTTCGCCGAACCGTATTAGGAATGCGCCGGAAGGTTGCCGACGGATCGAACATGACGCCTCGTCCGCAGCGCTCCCGAGATGAAGATTTCGTCGAGCGGAATCTAGCAACTCCACAACAGCAGAGATCGCAGCCAGGATCTGTTCTCTGGCCACTCGCTCTGGTCGACCGAGGTCCGTGAGAGCATCTGCATCCTTTTTCCACTCCGCAAAAGCCGTTTCATCATCACCGAGCACGAGTCGAGGTCTTTTAGGCTTTACGTGTGGCGCAGGAGACCACGCACGTATTGAACTCTCAGCCGATGTCAGACGTTCTCGAAGTAAAGCCAGATCGCAGCATGCCAAGGCTTGGGCAGCCAAGCCTGAAACTTCGTCTCCGATCGTGGAATGGCAATCAGTGACGTTTTTCGACGGCGATCGCGTCACGTGGCTGAAAAGCTCGCTGGTTACGGCAGCTAATTCTCGAAAAGCAAGCGTGTTGCCCCATTCTGCCATTTCGTCCGCCGCGCGAGTAGTCGTCCTCAATTGGGTAATCAATCGATCGAGTTCGCGAATCAATTCGACCACAATGAGTTTGTCGGCTGAACTTTGGTTTGGCTCAGTCATGGTGATTGTCTTCTGGTAAAAGTGTTGACGGGGGTGTCAACGCGACTTGCGTTTGGCGTGGCAGAAACATCGACACGCACCAACCGGTTCATTTTCGCGGGTTAAATGTTCAGACGCCAATGATGGGCTTGAAATGGAATTGTTATCGACCAAGCGATTGATCTTCACCGCATTCCTACGCTGCCCGGCACGAGTATTATTTGAGTACGCCTCCGAGTCGCTCTTTGCAGACCAATTTGATCGGTGCTTCACAGTCGTCCGGAGTTTCGCTCGCTGTCTTACTGTTCACCATAACGGCATCGTCCATCCCTTGGTGCGGTCGTTCGTGGTGATAGTGCTCGACTTCGAAGACGATGAATCGGCCGCCACAGTCCAATTGACCTTCTTGCTCGCCCGGTGCAGCGTTCTTCTCATTGCGATATGCCGCGAACTCAAACGTGCGAAGTGCCCTCAAAACCAGCAGCACCTCGATCGATGGTTTCGTCAAAAAGTTCCGGTATGTGTCTAGCACAGGGAGGTGTGATTGCTGAATCGTCTCTGACCTGACTTGTACGACACCTGTGTGATCTTCGACGGGGTACTGTGAGGTTGTCGGATGGCGATGAGCGCTCATTGTCATCTCGGCTCGCTCGCGGTGCGTCCATGTGGCAACGAGATGCAAAACTCCTGAATCGATTTCGGAACCATTACGTGGTCCGCGCTAGCGATGCGGTTTGCGACTCCATCCTCATCGAGCAACTCGATCGGGGCTTAACTCAGTGATGATGCCCGTCGATTGGATCACTTGGACGCGCTTCCCCGCCTCACCAGGGTGAATTGCTGCCGACGATTTCGTGTGAGATTCCTCGTCGTTGAGGATCTTGCTCTCTCTGTTGCCGCACTTGGTGCAAAGTGTATCCATTTAATAGCAAGTGAGTGCGAAATGTAACACTTGAAAATGCTCCAGACACACCGGGAGGCGATTCTCGACCTCGCGAAGGAAGGCCAGTTCCTGCCACCACGCGATCTGACGTCGAAGGGTATTCTACGCAGCTACCTCAATCGACTTATGGCCGGTTTCTCAACCGATCTGGGAGGGGAATCTGCGTTGCAACCGAGGACATCCCAAAGTTCCAATCTGCTCGGCGTATCCATCATGGAGTGATCTGCCTGGTTTCAGCGCTGCCAACTGAATTCGCGTCTGAGGTTTGGGATGCTATTCAGCGCACCGCCAACATCTGCAAGGGCTAGGATTCCACAGCAGCATTTCGTCGTGGTTTTCCAGTTGCATGGTCTTTTCCTGATATGGAAAATCGACAAATACTGGAAATTTGGCTGTCGCATTTTCCAGAAAGTGGTATATTTCCATATCAGGAAAAAACGCGCTTTCTGGAAAACATTCCTCTCGTGTGGCAACAGCAGGAATACGTCATGCTGAGCGAAGCTGAAATGAGGCAAAGGTTTGTGGACGGGTTTGCTTTCCCCCCACTCATGAT